>JAFJTK010000178.1 GCA_017880265.1 Candidatus Pelagibacter sp.
GAAGTAGATATTGGTTATGAAATTAAAGATGGGAAAATTGTTATTGGAGAAGGAGACCAATGGCTTGAAATATTAGGTTGTGGAATGGTTCATCCTAATGTTTTGAAAAATGTGAAAGTTGATCCCTCAAAATATCAGGGATATGCATTTGGAATAGGAATTGATCGATTAGCGATGCTTAAATATGGGATTAATGACCTAAGAGCTTTTTTTGATTGTGATTATAGATGGTTAAATCATTTTGGTTTTGATCCTTTAGATGTGCCAACTAATTATAGAGGTTTAAGTCGATGAAAATCACATTTGATTGGTTAAAGGATCATTTAGATACCAAATTAAATGAGGATAAGCTTTTAGAACAGTTAACTAATGTTGGGCTTGAGGTTGAAAGTGTAGAAAATTTATCAGCTGGTCTAGATTTATTCAAAGTAGCTAAAATTTTAAAGACAGAAAAACATCCAAATGCTGATCGACTAAAAGTTTGTGATGTTGATGTAGGAGAAAAAGAGATAAAAAAAGTTGTGTGTGGTGCACCTAATGCAAGAGAAGGATTAATTACAATATATGCTCCTCCTGGAGCTATCGTTCCAAAAAGTAAAGTAAAATTAGTGGTAGCCAAAATTAGGGATATTACTTCTTATGGGATGCTTTGTTCTGAATCTGAATTAAATTTATCAGATGAAAGTGATGGAATAACTGAATTGCCATCAAAAAAATATGAAAAGAGTATTGGAAAAAGTTATTTTTCAAAATCAAATTCCAATCTTATAGATCTATCGATTACTCCTAATAGGCCAGATTGTCTTGGTGTTAGAGGAATAGCAAGAGATCTTGCTGCCTCAGGTTTTGGAAAATTGAAAAATTTAAAAGAAAAAAAAATTAAGTCAAATGTGAAACAAACTGTAAAAGTAAAAATTAATAAAGAAAAAAATCAAGCTTGTAGTTCTTTTGGTAGCTGTTTAATTTCCAATGTAAAAAATGCTGAAAGCCCTAAATGGTTAAAAGATAAACTAGTTTCAATTGGACAAAAACCAATTTCAGCGATAGTTGATATTACCAACTATGTAATGCTTGATATTAATCGTCCACTACATGCCTATGATGCTGATAAAATAGAAAAAGGTATTGTAGTTAGAAATTCAAAATCTGGTGAAGAGTTTACAGCTCTAGATAATAAGAATTATAAATTAGATGATGGGATGTGTGTAATTAGCGATAATAAAGGTGTGTTAGGATTAGGTGGAATTATTGGAGGCACAAGATCAGGCACTGAATTTGATACAAAAAACATTTTATTAGAGTCAGCCTATTTTCAGCCTAGATCTATTAGAAGCACATCAAAAAAACTAAACTTAGATACAGACGCAAAGTTTAGGTTTGAAAGAGGCATTGATCCATTATCTATTGAAGATGGATTAAATAAAGCAGCACTATTAATTAAAGAGATTTGTGGGGGAGAAATTAGTAAAATTGATATTCAAACAATTGAAACAGCAAAAGCTAAAACCATAAAATTTGATACTAATTTATTTGAAAAAATAACAGGATTTAAAATTTCAGTTAAGGAAATGCTTAAAATCTTAGAAGATCTTGGTTTCAAAATTAAAAAAGAAAAAAAACATTTAAAATTAACCATCCCAACTTGGAGACCAGATATTTCACAGGAAATAGATGTTGTTGAAGAGTTAGTAAGGATAACTGGTTATGATAAAATAAAAACTATAGATCCAATCAAAGAAAGAAATAAATCCACTTTAACTCAGTCACAAAAGTTATTTCATTTTTTACAGAGAGCAATTGCATCTAAAGGATATTTAGAGGCAATAACATGGTCATTTACCGACTCAAATTACAATGATCATTTTAAAGATCAAAATAAGGAAATTAAAATAGTAAATCCCATAAGCTCAGAGTTGGGAGTTTTAAGAAACTCAATTTTTTCAAATTTAATTATGTATATGAATAAAAATTTAGATAGAGGTTTTAAAGATTTATCAATATTTGAAATAGGGCCAATTTTTACTGGCTCAAATCCTGGTGAACAAAACACAGTCGTTTGTGGTTTATCGGCAGGTAAAAGATCAAGATTATCATGGATTGAAAAAGAGAGAAACGTTGATGTATTTGATGTTAAAAGAGATGTAGTCCAAACTTTAATTGAAGCAGGATATAATTCAGATAAATTTTTTATAGATGATGAAACACCAAATTATTACCATCCAGGTAAGTCAGGTAGGTTATTTTTAAATCGAGGTAAAGATCAAATTGCAGCATATTTTGGTGAGATTCATCCAAATATTATAAAAAAAATAGATATTAAAACAGAGTCATTAGTTGGATTTGAAATTTTTCTAGACAATTTAAAATTACCAAAGAAAACATTAAAAGATCAAAAAACTAAATTTGAAGTATCAGATTATCAAAAATCTGAGAGAGACTTTGCTTTTGTAGTTGATAAAGAAATTAAAGCTCAAGACTTAATTAATGCCATTTCAAGTGTGGATCAAAAACTGATTAGTAATATTAAAGTTTTTGATGTCTATGAGGGTGAAAATATTCCAGAAAATCAAAAATCAATTGCAATT
Organism: Candidatus Pelagibacter sp.; assembly: GCA_017880265.1. The sequence continues at coordinate 2,586 of JAFJTK010000178.1, forward strand.
AGTGTGACCATACAATCATCCGAAAAAACATTGAATGATAGTGATTTAGAAAACATCAATAATTCTATAATTAAAACAGTTGAAAATAAAACTGGCGCTAAGATACGATCTTAAAGCAAATGAGTAATATCGATAATATTAGAAACTTTGCAATTATTGCGCATATTGATCATGGTAAATCTACAATAGCAGATAGAATAATTCATAGCTGTGGCGGGCTTACAGAAAGAGAAATGAAAGCTCAAGTATTAGACTCGATGGATATTGAGCGTGAAAGAGGAATCACAATCAAGGCTCAAACAGTTAAACTTAATTATAAAGCAAAGGATGGTAAAGATTATATTTTAAATATAATTGATACTCCTGGTCATGTCGATTTTAGTTATGAAGTAAGTAGATCCCTTTATGCTTGTGAGGGATCAATTTTAATTGTTGATAGTACTCAAGGCGTAGAAGCACAAACTCTTGCAAATGTTTATCAAGCTTTAGATATTGATCATGAGATTGTGCCAGTTTTAAACAAGGTTGATCTTCCAGCATCAGATTTAGATAGAACAAAAAAACAAATAGAAGAAGTGATAGGTATTGACACCGAGAACGCAATTCCATGTTCTGGAAAAACAGGTGAAGGTATAGAAGATATTTTAGAGCAGATTATAACAACTTTACCTAGCCCTAAAGGTGAAAGCTTAGGTGATTTAAAATGTTTATTGGTTGATAGTTGGTACGACACATATTTAGGAGTTGTAATTTTAGTAAGAGTTATTGATGGTAAAATTTCAAAAAATATGAAAATTAAAATGATGTCAACTAATCAAGAATATATTGTTGAAAAAGTTGGTGTATTTACACCAAAAGCCACAGATATCAACGAGTTAAACGCTGGAGAAATTGGATTTATAACAACTGGAATAAAAGTTTTATCAGAAACAAAAGTTGGAGACACGATATGTGATGCTGCTAAACCTTTGAAAGAAGCTCTTCCTGGTTTTAAACCAAGTAAGCCAGTAGTATTTTGTGGATTGTTTCCAGTAGATAGTTCTGAGTATCAAAAATTAAAAGATGGTTTAGCTAAATTACAATTGAACGATGCAAGTTTTTCATTTGAGCCCGAGTCATCTTCTGCGTTGGGGCTAGGTTTTAGATGTGGTTTTTTAGGGTTACTCCATTTAGAAATTGTTACTGAAAGATTAGAAAGAGAATTTGATGTAAACTTGTTAACAACAACTCCAGGTGTAGTATACAAAGTTCATATGAATAGTGGAGATGTTGTTGACCTACATAATCCTTCTAGCTTACCAGATCCAACTTTAATTAAGTTAATTGAAGAACCTTGGATAAAAGCAACAATAATTACTCCAGATGAATACTTAGGCTCTATTATAAAAATGTGTCAGGATAAAAGAGGAGTACAAACTAATTTGAGTTATTCTGGAAATAGAGCTGTTGTAAATTATGAACTACCTTTAAATGAAGTGGTTTTTGATTTTAATGATCGCTTAAAATCAATGACTAGTGGATATGCAAGTTTTGATTATGAAATTATTGAACATAGAGAAGGTGATTTAGTAAAACTTGGAATTTTAGTTAATGCAGAGCCAGTAGATGCATTGGCCATGATGATTCATAAAGATTTTGCTCAAAGAACAGGAAGAGAAGTTTGTGAAAAACTTAAAGATTTAATTCCAAGACATAATTTTATGATACCAGTTCAAGCTGCAATTGGTGGCAAGATAATAGCTAGGGAAACTATTAAGGGTTTTAAAAAAGATGTTTTAACTAAAATTCATGGAGGAGGAGCTACAGATAGAAAAAGAAAGCTTCTTGAAAAACAAAAAAAAGGTAAGGCTCGATCAAAACAGTTTGGAAGAGTGGAAATTCCTCAGGAGGCATTTATTGGTGTTCTCAAGATTTCAAAAGAAAAATAATTGGAGAGGTGGCCGAGTGGTTGAAGGCGCACGCTTGGAAAGCGTGTAAAGGAGCAATCCTTTCATGGGTTCGAATCCCATTCTCTCCGCCAATATATTTAGAAAAGATATTAAATTGAATTAAGTATTTTTTTTATAATAACCTCAGGTTTGTAGCGATAAGTATTATAATAAGCATTTTTTTTGTTTATAATTTTACTTTCAGGCAATGTATGAAGAGGCGTATAAATAGCATGAATT
>JAFJTK010000148.1 GCA_017880265.1 Candidatus Pelagibacter sp.
GAAAGATGAATGGATTGATGATTATCATTTGCAATGTGCAGCATATGCTTTAGCTCACAATACTGTTTACGGATCTAATATTACTCAAGCAGTAATTTTACTTTGTACAAAAGACAATATGTTTCAAAGGTTTTTAATTGAGGGTGACAGGTTAAAAGATTATCAAAATAAATTTTTAGAAAAAGTTGAACAATTTTATGCACAAAGGGGAGCAAATTGAATTACGTAGTATGGGATATTGAAACAGATTCTGCTCAAACAGATTGGGCAACTATTATTGAAATTGGTGGTATTTTACTTGATGAAAACTTCAAAGAAAAAGAGCGTTTTCAAGCAAGGTGTAGACTGCCCCAAGATAGAGTTCCAAGTGCCACTGCTCTTTGTATTAATAAATCAAATGTAGATTTATTAACTAAAGGTAATTTAAGTCACTACGAAATGTTAACTCAGGTTGAACAAAAATTTAGAGAGTGGTCGCCTGCAACCTTTTTAGGTTATTCAAGCATTAACTTTGATGATGAAGTAATCAGAAAAGAATTTTTTAAATCTTTAAGAAAACCTTACCTAACAAACACAGAAGGAAATGTTCGTCATGATGCTTTAAATATAGTTAGAGCAGCATTTGCAATCGATGATGATGTTTTAAAAACTGAATTAAATCCTAAAGGAAATAAATCAATGAAACTAGAGTCTTTAGCAAGATTAAATGGGTTTGAATCTGCTGGAGCACACTCTGCATTATTTGATACTGAACTTACTGTTAAGGTTTTAGATTTAATTAAACAAAAACAACCAACCCTTTGGCAAGAATATTTTAAAACAAGTAGCAAAGTAATTGTTGAGAACATGATTAAGCAAGAAAAAATATTTACTCTTAATGAATATTTTTATGGAACAAGTCGATTATATTTATGTGCTCCGCTTCATCCAAATGCTTGCATGCATCCAGTGTATAAATGGGGTCAAGCAGTAGATCTTAGAGTTGATATTGAAGCCATTCAAAAATTAAACTATGAAGATTTAAAAAAAGAGATGAAAAAGTCTCCAAAGTTTTTAAGAACTATTAGATCGAATAAAGCACCAATAATATTAGATCAAAGTTTTGGAATGAAAGTTGAACCCTATAGTAAGCTTGATCCTAACTTGATTAAGAAAAGAGCTGAATTAGTTAAAACCAATGAAAAGTTTTCACAAGATATTTGCAATATTTTAAGAGAAGCTGCTGAAGAAAAAATGGAAACTGCTTCACAAGAAGATATTGAGCCAGAAGAGTCTATTTATTCTGGAGGATTTACGTCTGCTAAAGATCAAGCTTTATTTCCTAAATTTCACACAGGGGATTGGAAAGAAAAGTTTGCGCTATTAGATAAATTTGAAGATGAAAGATTAGTTACTTTTGGCCATGGTCTTATATTTAATGAGGCACCTGAAATTTTACCAAAAGAAGTTCACAAAAAAATTAAACGCCGAATAGCTTCAAGAATATTGAGCACCAATAAGGAGAAATGGTGGACAGTTTCTGCTTTTTATTCAGAGTGTGATGAAATTAGAGAAAATGAAGATAAGATGTTTTCATTTAAAACTGTAGATGAAAAGCTTAAATTTTTAGATGGAATTAATGAATATGTGATGAATCTAGAGCAAAAGTATTCAGACGCATAATTTAATAAATCAAAAAAACCTATTTTTGCCCATTGAATAATCAATTGAATCAATTATATCAGTAATATGCTTAATGATTTTAAAGACGAAGATTTTGATAGTAAAATAAAAAACGAAGATATTTCAGTTATCCAGTTCTCAGCTGCTTGGTGTGGACCATGTAAGGCTCTTGTTCCGGTAATGACTAAGCTTTCAGACGAATACAAAGATAAAGCTGGTTTCTATTACGCTGACATCGAAGATGGTGGGATTAATACTGGAAGTGCTGCAGGAATTAGAGGTGTGCCGACAGTTATTATCTACAAAAAAGGTGTTGAAGTAGATAGAAAAGTTGGTGGAGTTCCTGAAAGCCACATGAAAGAATTTTTAGATAAAAATATCTAATTTAAATTCAATACTTCCCCAGCAAGATATAAAGATCCAGTAATTAGGATAATATCGTTTTCCTTGACCGGAATTGACCTGATAGCATCCTGTATACTTTCTTGGTAATTGATATTTTTGAAGCTATTTAGCTTATCTTTAAGCTCTTTTCCTTTAATGGAGTTTGGTTGATTTGGGATATCTATAGTGGTCAAGGTTTTAACATCCTTAAAGTAACTCATATATTCATTATGATCTTTATTAGCCATCATTCCTAAGATGATGTGTTTATTACAATTTAAACTTTCTAAATATTCATTTAATACTTTTGCCCCTAAAGGATTATGTGAGCCATCAACAAAAAGTTGATGATCTTTTGCAAGCTCTTTAAGTTTACCAGATTTAATTTCCTGTAATCTTGCAATACTGTTTATTTTTGTAATTCCTTGTTTGATATGTTCATCTTTTATATCAAAATCTTTTATGGTTCTTAACGTTGCAATAGCAGTTGAGATATTTTCTAATTGAAATTGACCTTTAACATTAGGCATTGGAAGTTTTATTCCACCCAATTGATCTTCATAATAAAAGAAATCATTTTCTTTCATTGTAAAACTATAATTTTCATTATGAAAAAACTTGTTTGAACTATTATTTGATATTGTTTTTTTAATACTATCTGTAATTTCTTTAGAACTTTGTTTTGCAACTATAATATTTGAATTTAAAAGAGTTGAAGTTTTCTCATAAATAATTTTTTCAACAGTTTGTTCATTTTCAGGTAGCCAATCTAAATGATCAAGACCAATGGAAGTTACAACACTCGCTAGATTAGTTTTAAGGATATTAGTTGCGTCAAACCTATGAAATAAGCCAGTTTCTATCAGATTGATATTATCTGGATATTGAGAAGCTTTTAAAAAGTAAGCTGCAGTTAATATCTCAAAAAAAGTAATGGGTTCATTATTATTAGCACTTTCAATTTCTTCAAATAAACTTGCCAATTCTTCATCATTAAGCTCTTCATTATTAAAAACAAAACGTTCATTAATACTTTTGATATGAGGGCTAGTGTAAATATTACATTTAATATTTGCTTCTTTTAAAATAGCAAACATTGCTTGGATGGTTGAATATTTTCCATTGGTACCAACAATTGAAATTGCTTTAAGTTTATCTTGAGGGTTTCCTAATCTTTGACAGAGATTTTGAATACGATCTAAACTTAGATCTATTTCTTTAGGATGCAGCTCTTGTAAGCGACTGACTATCTTCTGAAGTTTCATTTTGCTCAGAACTTATAACAGAATTTTGCTTTAACAATATTGATAATAAAGTTCCTATTTTGGATGCAAGATCTTTACGCTCAACAATTAAATCAACAAAACCTGTTTTTTCCACATATTCACTTTTCTGAAATCCTTCAGGCAATTCTTCTTTAACTGTTCCTTGAATAACTCTAGCACCAGCAAAAGCAATTAATGCACCAGGTTCAGCGATATGAATATCTCCTAACATTGCATAAGAAGCAGTAATACCACCTGCTGTTGGATCCGTAATGCATACTAAATAAGGTAAACCATTTTTCTTTAATTCATTGATTGCAAGGGTTGTTCTAGTCATTTGAGAAAGTGAAATTAAACTTTCCATCATTCTCATTCCACCTCCAGCACTAATACATAAAAAAGGAGTTCTGTTTTCTATTGCATGCTGAATGCCATACAAAAAAGCCTCTCCCTCAGCGGCTGCCATTGAAGCACCTAGAAAATCAAAATCAGATGCAACTGCGGTAATCTTGATATTATTAATAGTCCCACATGCAACCATCATTCCACATTCCATACCCGTTTTTTTACGAGCAGCTTTTAATCTATCTTTATATGATTTAGAATCTGTCCAGTTTAATGGATCATCTTTTGGAATTGGGGTCTTAAATACTTCATAATTATTTTTACCAAATAAAATATCAAATCTTTGGCTTGGTTTAATTCGATGATGCTTATTACAATCTGGGCAAACCCATAAGTTTTGCTCTAAATCTTTTTTAAGAATGGGGCCTCTACAACAACTGGTCCAATCACTTTTTGCGATATCTTCTTTTGTAGCTCGTTCATGAAAAGCAGTTTTTATCTTTTCCCCAGCTTTTATTATTTTGGTAATCCAGTTCATTTAATTTTATTTTTTAATCTCTTCACGATATTAGTAACATTTGTGACAGGATTTTGTCTCTTTTTAATAGAGTTTGAAATTTCTTTACAAATTGCACTTCCAACTACTAATCCATCAGCCTTTTTAAGAGATTTTATAGTCTTTTCTGTAATTCCAAATCCAATGACAACATTTTTAGATTTATTGTGATTTTTAATTTTACTGTATCTTTCAAGTATCTTTTTAGGAGAAACTTTTAGTTTTCCTCCAGTAGTTGAAAGCATACTAATGTAATAGACCATATCATGAGAGTCTTTGATGATTTTTTTTAATCTTACTGAAGATGTGGTTGGAGAAACTAATTGAATAAAGTTAACTCCTCTTTTTTTACATTTAGCAGCAAATTTTTTATTTTCAGGATAAGGAAGATCTACCACTATTAAACCATCAACTTTAACTTTTTTACATTTATCTAAAAATTTATTTTCATTATATTGAAAGATCATATTGTAATAACCCATCAAAATAATTGGTTTAGTTTTTTTTGATTTTTTAAAATCTTTTGCTAT
>JAFJTK010000065.1 GCA_017880265.1 Candidatus Pelagibacter sp.
GAATTTCAAGCTATGGCACATCTTCCAAATGTAAATACAGCAAAAATTTTTGAACCAAAACCTGGCGTTGTCTATCACTGGTAATATATGAATTTTGATTTAAACAAAAAAACTTTAAGAGAAGTAAATCAATATCTTCAAAATATTGATAGAAAAAAAAATACAAGAAAATTTGAAATTTTAAACCCACAAGGACAACATGCAATATGTGCAGGTTTAAAAGATGATATAGATGTTACAATTAAAGGTCATACTGGATATTACTGTGCTGGCATGAACCAAAAAGCAAATGTAACTATTCACGGAAATGTTGGAACTGGCGTTGCTGAAAATATGATGTCAGGAAAAATTATTGTTAAAGGAAATGCTTCTCAATCGGCTGGGGCAACAGGACATGGTGGTGCACTAATTATAGAAGGAGATGCAAGTTCTAGATGTGGAATATCAATGAAAGGAATAGATATAATTGTTAAAGGTTCTGTAGGTCATATGTCGGCTTTTATGGCCCAAAAAGGTAACCTGGTTATAATGGGGGATGCAGATGCAGATCTTGGGGACTCAATTTATGAAGCAAAAATATTTGTTAAAGGTAAAGTTAAAAGCTTAGGCGCAGATTGTATAGAAAAGAAAATGGATAAAAAAAATATAGATGAATTAACCAAATTATTTAAAAAATTAAATATTTCTGAAGACCCAAAAAAATTTAAAAGATATGGTTCTTCTAGAAATTTATATAATTTTAAAATTGATAATGTGGGTGCATATTAAATGAAAAAAGATCTTAAAGAATTTAAAACATTTCCAAGCTCAACAATTAAAGAAATTCAAAGGGCTGCCAATGAAGGAATTTATCAAATAAGAGGTTTAGGTGCCAAACGTAAAGTTCCAGATTTTGATGATCTAGTTTTTTTAGGAGCATCAATGTCTAGATATCCATTAGAAGGTTATAGAGAAACATGTAACACCTCAGTTATTTTAGGAGATCGGTTTGCAAAAAAACCTATTAAACTTGATATCCCAATTACAATTGCTGGCATGAGTTTTGGCGCATTAGGTGCTAACGCAAAAGAAGCTTTAGGCAGAGGAGCATCTGCAATGGGAACCTCAACAACTACAGGTGATGGTGGTATGACACAAGAAGAGAGAGGTTCATCTAAATATTTAGTTTATCAACTATTACCTTCTAGATATGGCATGAACCCTGACGATTTAAGAAAAGCTGATGCTATTGAAGTTGTGGTTGGGCAAGGTGCAAAACCAGGAGGTGGTGGAATGCTACTTGGTCAAAAGATTAATAAAAGAGTAGCTGGAATGAGAACTTTGCCAGAAGGAATTGATCAAAGAAGTGCGTGTAGACACCCTGACTGGACAGGACCTGATGATTTAGAAATTAAGATCCAAGAACTTAGAGAAATTACAAATTGGGAAAAACCAATTTATATAAAAGTTGGAGCAGCAAGACCTTACTATGATACAACATTAGCTGTTAAAGCTGGAGCAGATGTAGTTGTTCTAGATGGAATGCAAGGTGGTACAGCTGCTACTCAGGATGTCTTTATTGAGCATGTTGGAATTCCAACATTGGGTGCATTAAGAGAAGCTGTAGATGCTTTAAAAGAATTAAATATGCATAGAAAAGTTCAGCTGATTGTTTCAGGAGGAATTAGAACTGGTGCAGATGTTGCAAAAGCAATGGCAATGGGTGCAGATGCAGTATCAATTGGTTCTGCTGCAATGATGGCTTTAAACTGTAATGCAGAATTATATGTAGAAGATTACAAAAAACTTGGAACAGAACCTGGTTATTGTCACCACTGTCATACAGGAAGATGTCCGGTTGGAGTTGCAACCCAAGATCCAAAACTTGAAAAAAGATTAAATCCAATTGAAGCTGGAAAAAGGATTAAAAATTATTTAACTACTTTAACCTTAGAGTTGCAAACTTTGGCTAGAGCCAATGGAAAATCTGATGTTAGAAATTTAGAACCAGAAGATTTAGCTGCTTTAACAGTAGAAGCGGCTGCAATGGCAAGAGTACCTTTAGCTGGTACTGATTGGATTCCTGGAAAAAAATAATTGATTAACACTTTTTAAACAAGTAGGATTAATTATGCCAAAAAATCTTTCACAAATTGCTAAACAAAAAAAAATAAAATATTTTCTAATAAGTTTTGTAGATCTGTTTGGAGTTTTAAGATCTAAATTAGTTCCAGCTCAAGCTATAGCTGAGATGCAAAAAAATGGTGCAGGATTTGCTGGATTTGCAACTTGGTTGGATATGACCCCTGCTGATAGTGATATGTTTGGAGTGCCCGATCCCGATAGTTTGATTCAATTGCCATGGAATAAAGAAATTGGCTGGCTAGCATCAGATTTATACATGGATGGTAAGCCTGTAAAAGCTTCACCAAGAGTAATGCTTAAAGAACAAATTAAAAAGATGTCACAAAAAAAATTACAGATGAAGTCTGGAGTTGAATGTGAATATTTTTTAATTTCTGAAGATGGTTCATCAATTGCTGATCCGAGAGATATACAATCTAAACCTTGTTATGACCAGTCAGCATTAATGAGAAGATATGATTTAATTAAAGAAATATGTGATTGCATGATTACAATGGGTTGGAAGCCATACCAAAACGATCATGAAGATGCCAATGGACAATTTGAGATGAATTGGGACTATACAGACTCATTAATTACAGCTGATAGACACGTATTTTTTAAATATATGGTTAAAAGCTTAGCTGAAAAACATGGTTTAAGAGCAACTTTTATGCCGAAACCTTTTCACAATTTAACTGGAAATGGCTGCCATGCCCATGTTTCTGTTTGGAATGGTAAAGATAATAAATTTTTAGATAAAAAAGATACACTTGGTCTAAGTAAACTAGCCTACAATTTCTTAGGTGGGATTATGAACAATACTCAAGCACTTTCTGCATTTTTTAACCCTACGATTAATAGTTATCGAAGAATAAATGCTCCACCAACAAAATCTGGTGCTACTTGGTCACCAAGCAGTATTTCATATACTGGTAACAATAGAACTCACATGATTAGAATTCCTGATCAAGGAAGATTTGAACTAAGATTAATGGATGGATCTGCAAACCCATATTTATTACAAGCTGGAATAATAGCAGCTGGCCTTGAGGGAATTAATAAAAAATTAAACCCTGGAAAACCTTTGCACTGCAATATGTATAAAGATTATAAAAAATATCCAAAACTAAAAAAACTTCCAAATGATATTAATCAAGCAATTTCAATGCTTCAAAAAAGTAAATCACTTGCTAATGCTTTTGGAAAAGATGTTATTGAAAGTTATATAAAACTTAAAAATTTAGAGATAAAAGATTTTAAAAACAAATCTTCATTTAATAAGAAAAAACCAGTCACTAAGTGGGAAAAAGATAATACTTTAGACTGTTAGAATGACAATTTTATCTAATGGTCATCAATGGAAATTTTCTGAATTCTTGGATAATAAAAATTATTCATTTGATAAAAAGCAAATACTAAGTTCATTATCTGAAAAAGAAATTGATGATGCTTATTCTAGTATTTCAAAATGGGAAGGGTATGCACCTACTCCATTAGTATCCTTAAATAAATTATCTAAGGAATTAAATTTAAATAAAATTTACTATAAAGATGAGAGTAAAAGATTTGATTTAAAATCTTTCAAAGCTTTAGGTGGCGCTTATGCAGTTGAAAAAGTAACACAAGGGAATAAAGATATTGTAGTTGCAACTGCAACAGCTGGTAATCATGGTAGATCTGTTGCATGGGGGGCTAGAAGATTGGGTCTTAAATGCAAAATTTTTATTAGTGAGTTTGTAAGTGATGCTAGAGGTCAAGCTATGGCTGATCTTGGAGCAGATGTAATTAAAGTAAAAGGAAATTATGAAAAATCCTTAATTGAATGCATAAAACAATCAACAGAAAATAATTGGCAAATAGTTCAAGATGTTGCTTGGAAAGATTATATGCAAGTCCCTACCTACACGATGGCAGGTTACACTGTCATGATGAAGGAAATCATAGATCAAATCAACAACGAAAAAATTTCTCATATAATTTTACAAGCAGGAGTTGGTGGAATGGCTGGAGCTATGGTTGCAGGTATTGCAAGATATCTAGAAAACATACCTGTTACTTTAGTTGTTGAACCAGATAGTGCAGCTTGTGTTTTAGAAAGTATTAAAACTGGAAAAATAGAAAAAATTGATATTAAAAGAGAAAGTCTCATGGGTGGAATGTCTTGTGGTGAAGTGTCCTTAGTACCATGGGAAATTCTCAAGAATTCAGTTAAACATTGTATAAGTTTACCTGATGATGATATTGCAAAAACGATGAAATTATTAGGAAATTCAAGTTTTAGTGATGAACCAATTATAGCTGGAGAAAATTCAGCACCAGGAGTGATAAGTTTAATCGCAAGTTGCGAAGATCAAAATATTAAACAAAATTTAAGGTTGGATCAAAATTCAAATATTTTAGTAATTGGCTGTGAGGGTGATACTGATCAAGAAATGTACCAAAAACTAATCAATCAAAATTAACTAGATGTCGGATACTGGGATTTTTTGGATACGAGATGATTTTAGATTAGAAAATAATCCTGCGCTATCTTTTGCAACTCAAAATCATGAAAGTGTAATTGCATTATTTATTTATAATAATAAAAATTTTGATGATCAAACTGAAGCTCAAAAATGGTGGGTTTCAAAATCATTAGAAATTTTTAGAAAAGACTTGTCTAAATACAATATCAATCTTCAAATAGTTAAAGGAGATGAGTTGGATATTTTCTCTAAAATTAAAAAAAAAGATAATCTCGCTATATATTGGAACAAAGTTTATGAGCCAGATGTAATTGCTAAAGGAAAAAAAATTAGAGATCTTTTTTTAAAAAATGAAATCAATTTTAAATATTTTAAAGGAAATATTCTTAATGAATTTCAAGAAGTGACCAAAAATGATGGAACACCCTTTAAGGTATTTACTCCATTCTGGAGAACTGCCGAGCAAAAATATTTAGGTTTACCTCCTGCTAAAAACTATATTGTTAAAAAAAAAGACAAAGCAAAAAGTTTCTTTAAAAATTGTATAGAACCTAAAAATATTTTACCTAAAAAAGACTGGTACAAAAAATTTGATAAATATTGGAAAATATCTGAAAACGATTCTAAAAAAATTCTAAATGAATTAATAGAAAGTAAAATTAAAGACTATGGAACTACAAGAGACATTCCTTCAATTGAAGGAACCTCAAAACTTTCACCTTATATAAAACATGGTCAAATTCATGTTGCAAGTATTTGGAAAAAATGTAGTGAAATAAAATCTAAAGGGATTGGTTATAGAAAATATATTAATGAACTTGGATGGAGAGAGTTTTCTCATAGTTTAATTAATTATTTTCCAGAATTTTTAAAAGGAAATTATAGAAAAGATTTTGATAAATTTCCCTGGGTAAAAAATGATAAATATCTCAAGGCTTGGAAAACTGGAATGACTGGTTACCCAATAGTTGATGCTGGAATGAGAGAGTTATATGAAACAGGCTGGATGCATAATAGAGTTCGAATGGTAGTTGGATCTTTTTTGGTTAAACATTTAAGAATAAATTGGACTGAAGGTGAAAAACATTTCAGAAATTGTTTGTTAGATTTTAATAAAGCCAATAATGTTGCGCAGTGGCAGTGGGTTGCTGGATGTGGGGCAGATGCTGCACCTTATTTTAGAATATTTAATCCAATTTTACAGGGAGAAAAGTTTGATAAAGAAGGTCTTTATGTAAAAAAATGGGTTCCAGAATTAAATAAAGTCCCCAATAAATTTATCCATAAACCTTGGGAGATGGAATTGAAATACCAACAGGCTATTAAAACTATAATTGGAAAAGACTATCCTCAACCAATAGTTATCCATGAAAAAGCTAGAGCTTCTGCTTTAGAGGCTTTTAAAACCTTAAAAAAATAAACTATTTTAATTACTCTCCAATAAAGTGGTGAATAACAACTCTATTTTGTTGATTTATTCTGTGCTCAAACAAGTACAAGCCCTGCCAAGTACCAAGTAAAAGCTTACTATCTTTAATACTTAAAGAAATTTGATTGTTAGTTAATGCAGATTTTATATGAGCGGGCATGTCATCTTTACCTTCTGTGGTATGAATATAAAGTTTGTTATTCATCGGTACTAACTTATCAAAATAATTAATTAAATCTGTTTGAACATCTGGATCAGCGTTTTCTTGAACAATCAATGAAGCACTCGTGTGCTGAATACTTAAATTGAGCATGCCATTTACTAAATGGTTATCATTGATCCATTGAATTGTTTGATCAGTAAACTCATATAATTTCTGACCATTAGTATTAATCTGAAGATTATAGAATTCTTGCTTCATCTTACATTATAACTTGTTGATGTTAACTCATGTAATCGACTAGTAGTTCTCTTAAATACATCTCTTAAGTTATTTGAAGAAGTGATAGCGTCTAATTGAGACTTTGACGATACCAATAATGGTATTTTTTTTTCATATAAAATATCAATTAAAGTAACAAATCTTTGTTGTTGGTTTGAATTATCATTATTAAAATTAGGAATATTTTCAATAACCATGAACGTACTTGACTCTGCAATTTTTATATAATCTTCAGCTCCAATATTTTTTGCACACAAATCTTTAAAGTCGAATCTTAAATTTCCATTAAAATAATTTTTAATAATAAATTTTCTTCCTTTAATAGATAAAGTTTTTTCTTTATTTTGAATATCTTTTGTTATTTGTCGATAAAATTTATTAACTTTAAAATTAGTAATTGAATTTAATGGATAAAAGAATCTTTTATTTTTATCACTTTGAGATTTTCTATAATCTTCTTCAATAATAAGTTTTTCCTGAAAACACTTATTTTTTAAAATCTTTATAAATGGTAAAAACTGATCTCTTTGCAATCCATCTTTGTAAAGATCATTAATTTTTATATTTGAAGAAAATAAAACTTTTATATTTTCGTTAAATATTTTTTTGAAAAGGTTGCCTAAAATCATCGCATCGACAATATTGGTAACTTGAAACTCATCAAAATATATTAATTCATAATTTTTTTTTAATTTTTGGACAAATCTATCAATAATATTTTCATTATTATTTTCTTTATTTTTAAATTTAAAATCATGAAAACTAATCATAAATTCATTAAAATGAATTCGTTGTTTAGTCAGTTTAAAATTTTCATAGAAAAAATTTAAGATCATAGTTTTACCAACACCGACATCACCTTGTAAATAGAAACCAGGCTTTATGTTTTTATTAGAAAAAATTTTTTTAAAAAATGACTTATTAAAATTTAGACTATAAAAATCATTTAGTTGGTCTACTAGCTCTAATTGATTAGAATTGATCTCTAAATTATTTTTTTTACAATGATTTAGAAATAATTTTTTTAAATTCATTTTTTAGTCTTAAAATCTATACCATATTCGGATCTTGAACCTTTTCTTAATCCAAAAGGTCCTGGTATAAAAATTGTCATAGGGTTTGTACCCTCTTTTAAATCAACTCTATGATGGGCATTTGCTGAACGAAATCCTATGTAACCAGGTTTTCTCCAAAACTTACCCTTTTTAGTAGTCTCCCAATATCCACCTCTTAAAATTATTGTTATATATGGACATAAATGATTGTGCACACCTTCCCCATGATCATCGGCCAGCATTTCATGAATTAAGATATTAAATGGAAACCACTTCGGTCTATATCTAAACAAAACATAATATCTATTCATCCATGGTTTAGCCTCATGATATCTGGGATGAGAAGGTCCTCTGTCTAAAACTACTTTTTTTCTTCCAATTTTATCTAAAAATTTTAGAAACATTCTTAATTGTATTGAACAACAGAGCCATTCTTAATTACAAATAGATTTTTATTAAAAATAAATGGTTCAGACATCACACTATTTGAAACTTTAACAACATTAGTAGTTCTTCCGGTAACTAAATCTGCTACGATCATCTTACCATCATTGTTTGTTAAGTAGAGGTTTGTTTTACCTATAGTAAAACCAATTGGTTTGATATCTGATCGTTTTTTTTCTTTATAATTATTATAGAGATTGGTTATACGAATAATATTTCCATTATTTTTTTCTAAAACATATAGGTAGCCTTCATTAGATACTGTAAAAATCAAATTACCAATAATTGAGGGCATTATATTAGAGTTTATTTCATTAACCCAATTTGCAACGCCAGTTTTTATATCTATAGAATAAAATTCACCTTTATTGTTTGAAAAATAAATCGATTTATTATCAGAAACTAATTTAGAAGATTTAAAATTATAAGACTCATTGATGATATTACTACTTTGAGTTGGAAGTTGCCAAGTAATCAAACCAGATTCAATATCAACTGCAGTAATATCTCCTATGGAATTACTAAAAACAACCAAATCTCCAATGATGATAAGAGAATTTTTTGTATCTGACATTGCAAAAGAGTCTTCCGTTTGAAAATTCCATACCTCTGATCCATCTTCTGTACTAAAAGCCCTTAGAGTGTTATTATAATCTACAACAAAAAACTTATTGTTCTCTTTCTTTATTTCAGAATTAAAAGAATAAGCTCCATTTTTTAACCAATTTAGCTCTCCAGATTTAATATTAATAGAATAATATTTTGCAATACTATCTGCTATTAATAAATTTTCACCGTCTAATGCAAAGAATAATTTAGGTCTTAACTTTTTTTCTGACTTTGAATAATGGTTTTTTTTCCAAATAACTTTACCACTATTATTATATCTAGTGATTCCCCCTTTTTTATCAAAAAATATTAGTCCGTCACTTAAAAACAATGGTTTATAATTTAAATTACTAGGATCTTCAATTTTAGAAAACTTATAGGAAATAGTTTTTTTATTTAAGTTTTCATAAATTTGAGCACCAAAATTATTTTGATTATCTAAGGTGCTATTATTAAATTTAAGTTTAGATAAATCTAATTTTAGATCAGGGTTAAATTCAGTAATATTCTTTTCTTCTTTGGCGAATAGTTTCTTTATATTTTGATTTTCAATTTTTTCTTCTTTATCGTTCCAAATACGCGATTTCTCACTAAAAGAACAATTGGATAAAAAAAATAAAATAAAAATTAAAAAAGTTAATCTAATCACTCAAATCTCTATTCAATCTTTTTTGTGCTTGAAGTTTTATATCAGGATTAGCGTCTTCTAAATTAGCAATTTGATTGAAAAATTCTTTTGATTTTTGTTTTTGATCTTTGGAATAGAAATACTCAGCCATTAAATATAAAGCATGTGATTTCCATACACTTTTAGAATTAATCAATGGATTTAAAATATTTAATAGATCACTTTCTTGAGCTTGATCTGCATTAAATAATGCTTTTTTATAGATAACTAAGTTTTTAATTTCCTCATCGAGCGAAGTCTTTTCAATTAAAATATCAAAATAACTATTTATTTCACTTTGATTAGAAATTAACTTGTTATCGATAATAAAATAAAGAGATAAAGGTGAATACGTTGGGTCTTGTTCGTTAATAATTTCTACTAAATTTTGAATTGTTAAGTCTTTAGTATTGTCTGAATGAGATAAAGTAGTTGAATTAAATTTATTTGAGATTTCTTTTTTCTTATTCGTTTTGTAGCTGTCAAAACTGTATGCACCAACTAAAATAATAACCAAAATTATTATCGTTGAGATAATTTTATTTTTATTATTAACAAAAAAGTTTCTTACTTTCTCTTGCCTTGTGTTGCTATTTATAATTGAAATATCCTCTTCCATAACTAAATCATATTCCTTAAAACATATTGGAGTATGCCTCCATTTTTATAGTATTCTAATTCATTTTTTGTATCAATTCTGCATAAAGTTTTAACCTTTTTGATATCCCCTGAGGCATATTTTATCTCTATAGTTACCTCATCAGATGGGTTAAGACCTTTTTCAACATCAAGAACACTTATTAATTCTGAGCCAATCAAATTTAAGTTTTTTCTATTTACATCATTTGTGAATTGCAAAGGTAGAATTCCCATTCCTATTAAATTTGATCTATGAATACGTTCAAAACTTTCAGCTATCACTGCCTTAACGCCTAATAATTTTGTTCCTTTAGCTGCCCAATCTCTTGAAGAGCCAGTTCCATACTCTTTACCCCCAATAACCACTAAATCTGTTCCTCTTTTTTTATACTCAACGACAGCATCATAAACAGGTAATACTTTTTCTTCTGGATATAATTTGGTAAACCCACCTTCAGTTCCAGGTGCCATCTCATTTCTAATCCTGATGTTGGCAAAAGTACCTCTCATCATCACTTCATGATTTCCTCTTCTTGATCCATAAGAGTTATAATCTTTTGGAAGTATTTGATGTTCCATAAAATATTCTCCTGTTGGACTTTCTTTTTGGATATTTCCAGCTGGTGAAATATGATCTGTAGTAACCATGTCTCCTAAAATTAATAAAGGTCTTGCGTCTTTGATTTCTTTAAATCCTTCAGGTTCATCTGACAAATTATCAAAGAAAGGTGGTTTTTTTACATATGTTGATCCTTCATCCCAACTGTAAATACTGCTCTCCTCTGTTTGAATTTTTTGCCACTGACTAGGTCCTTCTGAAACATTTGAGTATCTCTCAATAAACATTTCTGCATTCAAAGATTGTTTTAAAGTATCTTCAATTTCTTTATTTGAAGGCCAGATATCTTTTAGATAAATTTCATTACCATCTTTATCTTTGCCAAGTGCATCTTTATACAAATCAACTTCCATATGACCAGCTATTGCATAAGCTACAACTAATGGAGGTGAGGCTAAATAATTTGCTTTAATATGAGGAGAAATTCTTCCCTCAAAGTTTCTATTTCCAGATAAAACTGAAACTGCATAAACATTTTCTTTTTGAATAGCTTCAACAATATTTTCAGGTAATGGGCCTGAATTACCAATACATGTTGTGCAACCATAACCTACTAGATTAAAGCCTAATTTATCTAAGTAAGTATTTAGCCCTGCTTTTTCTAAATAGTCAGTAACTACTTGAGAACCTGGTGCTAGAGAAGTTTTGACCCATGGTTTAACTTCTAATCCAAGTTCAACAGCTTTTTTAGCAAGTAATCCAGCTCCAATTAAAACATTTGGATTTGAAGTATTGGTACAAGAAGTAATTGCTGCAATTAAAATTGAACCATCTTTAATTTCATAATCAGTATTTGATACTTTTGAAACAGAATGATTTTTTTTATTGGTTGCTTCTTCTAAAACTTTTTTAAATGAAGTTGATGCATCTGTTAATAAAACTTTATCCTGAGGTCTTTTTGGTCCAGAAATAGTTGGTACTACTGTAGACATATCCAATGAAATAGTATCGGTAAATTCTATATCCTCACTAGCCCATAAGCCTTGTTCTTTTGCATAGTGCTCAACTACATCAACTGTATGTTGATCTCTTCCTGAAAATTTTAAATATTTTAATGTTTCGTCATCAATCGGAAAAAAGCCACATGTTGCACCATATTCCGGAGCCATATTTGCAATAGTTGCTCTATCAGCAAGAGTTAAATTTTTTAAACCCTCGCCATAAAATTCAACAAATTTTCCAACCACTCCTTTGTCTCTTAACATCTTAACAACAGTTAAAACTAAGTCGGTTGCTGTTGTGCCTTCTGGCATTTTATTTGTAACTTCAAAACCTATTACTTCTGGTATCAACATTGAAATGGGCTGACCCAACATGCCTGCCTCTGCTTCAATACCACCTACTCCCCAGCCTAAAACTGAAAGTCCATTAACCATTGTAGTATGACTATCAGTACCAACTAAAGTATCTGGGAATATATAATTTTCACCTTTAAATTCTTCAGACCAAACTACTTTAGATAAATATTCTAAATTTACCTGATGACAAATTCCAGTTCCTGGTGGAACTATTCTAAAATTATTAAATGCTTGTTGTCCCCATTTTAAAAAAGAATATCTTTCACCATTTCTTTCGAACTCTATATCAACATTTTTTTCAAATGAATCTGATTTAGCAGATTGATCCACTTGAACAGAGTGATCAATTACAAGATCAACAGCTGATAATGGATTGATAGTATTTGGATCTTTATTTTTATCTTTTACAGCTTCTCTCATTGCAGCTAGATCTGCGACTGCTGGTATACCTGTGTAATCTTGAAGCAAAACTCTTGCAGGTCGATATGCAATTTCAGTTTTAGATTTTTTTGTTTCTAGCCAATTTTTAATTGTTCAGTTTTAGATTTTTTTGTTTCTAACCAATTTTTTATTGCTTCGATTTGAGATTTTGTAACACTCAAATCATCTTCATATCTTAGTAAGTTTTCTAATAAAACTTTAAGAGATTTTGGAAGTTTACTAATCCCTTCTAATCCATTTTTTTCTGCTTCGCTTAAAGAATAATAATTATACTCTTTGTTATTAATGCTAATTTTTTTGAGAGAATTATAAGAATTTTTGTTTCCTGGTGTCATAAATTATAAATAAAAAGTTATTATGCTTGTTAAAAGAAGCAGTGACATAGCATAATTAAAATAATTAATAAATTTCTGATTTGTCGCAAATTTCCTAAAGAATTTACCTAAAAATGTCCAAAGAGTAATGCTCGTTACTGAAACTAGTAAAGCCATAACAAGAATTTGAGTCGTATAACTTACAAATGTTTCGCCTGGATCAATATAGGTTGATACAAGAATAATAGATGCAATAACCCCTTTGGGATTTAAAAACTGAAAAATAAAAGTTTCATGAAATTTAATCGGATTTTTATTTTTATTTTCTTGGTTTGAAGGGCCTGAAAAAGAAATTTTATAAGCCAAATAAATTAAAAATAGAGTTCCTAGATATTTTAATATCTCTTGAATTAAAGGATAAAGCTTAAATATATTTATCAAACCTAAAGCTAGGCATAATAATAAAAATGGAAAACCAAAGGTAACGCCGATTATATGTGGAAGTGTTCTAACAATACCAAAATTAAAACCAGAATAAAAAGCAACAAAGTTATTAGGACCAGGTGTAAACGCAGCAACAATTCCAAATAAAGTTATCGAAAGAATTTCAGGATGCATTGCTAAGCGATTGGTAAACCATTCTCAGCTTTTTGTGATGGATGTAAAAGGGTAACTTTCCCTTCAGCATCAATTGCTCCTAAAACTAATACTTGTGAAACTACACCAGCAATATTTTTCTCAGGAAAATTACAAACTGCAATGACTTGCTTTCCTTTTAAATTCTCCTCATTATAGTAATGAGTGATTTGAGCTGATGATTGTTTAATGCCAATTTTACTTCCAAAATCAACTTCGACCACTAAAGATGGTTTTCTTGCCTTTTCATTTTTTTTTACTGAAATTACGGTACCAACTCTAATATCTACTTTATCAAAGTCATCAAAGGTAATTTGCTCTTTAATCATTATAATAATATAGTGTATTAAGTTTATGAGTATAGATAATAATTTATATGAAAAATCAATAAAGATTTTAACTGACTTAATTGCATTTAAAACTGTCTCAGGCCAAGATAATAGTAGTTTAATTGATTATTGTGAAAACATTTTAAATGATATTGGAATAGAAACTTTCAAAGTTTATGATGAAGATAAAAAAAGAGTAAATCTTTTCGGGACTTTAAAAGCAAAAAATCAAAGCACAAAAAAACCAATCATATTATCTGGACACACAGATGTGGTCCCAGTGTCTAAAGGTTGGAGCAGTGA
Organism: Candidatus Pelagibacter sp.; assembly: GCA_017880265.1. The sequence goes on from JAFJTK010000065.1 coordinate 13,797, forward strand.
TCCATTTGTTGCAACAATTAAAAATGATAAACTTTATGGAAGAGGATCCTGTGATATGAAAGGTTTTATTGCATGCACACTTGCTTATGCACCAATCTTTAAAGAAAGTAATTTAGATAGAGACTTACATTTCTGTTACACATTTGATGAAGAGACTGCATGTATTGGAGCACCATTATTAATAGAAGAATTGAAAAAAAGAGATATTAAAAATGGAATTTGTATAATTGGTGAACCAACTACTATGAAAACACCTTTATTAATAGAAGAATTGAAAAAAAGAGATATTAAAAATGGAATTTGTATAATTGGTGAACCAACTACTATGAAAATTATAGATGCCCATAAAGGTATGAACGAATACACAGTTCACTTTGGAGGACTAGCAGGACATAGCTCAAAACCACATTTAGGAGTAAATGCTGCTGAATATGCAACTAGATATGTTGGAAAACTTTTAGAAATAAGAGAAGAACTAAAAAAAAGAGTTAAAGACAATAGTATTTTTGATCCTCCACATTCAACTTTATCAATTGGAGGTATTAAAGGTGGTATTGCTCATAATGTCATTGCAGACAAATGTAGTGTTGAATGGGAAACAAGGCCAGTTGTTAAAGAGGATGGAGAATTTGTTACAAATGAAATTGATAAATATGCAAATGAAGTACTTCTACCAGAAATGAAAAAAGTATTTCCTGATTCTTATATTAAAAAAGAAACAATTGGTGAAGTGGTTGGTTTTAACAGACTAGATGAGTCTGAAGCATGCGAATTTGTATCAAATATAACAGGTGATAATTCTAGAGAAGTAGTTTCTTTTGGAACAGAGGCTGGTTTATTTCAAGAATTAGGAATTAGCACAGTTGTTTGTGGACCTGGCTCTATTGAGCAAGCTCACAAAATTGACGAGTTCATAGAATTAAATGAAATGAAAAAATGCCTTAAATTTTTAGAAGGTGTCAAAGATAAATCGGTAAATTAACTCCAACCACCTACAGCTTTTACTTCTAAAAATTCTTCTAAGCCGTGTTCACCTGCTTCTCTACCAATACCAGAATGTTTAAAACCTCCAAAGGGTGCATCAACTGCAATACCAGCTCCATTAACATCCACCATTCCAGATCTTAATTTTCTAGCCACCCTTTGAACTTTTTCAGAATCTTGAGTTTGAATATAGTTTGTTAAACCATAGGCAGTATCATTTGCAATTTTTATTGCCTCTTCTTCTGTTTCAAATGGAATAACAGATAGCACAGGTCCAAAAATTTCTGTTCTTGCAACTTCCATATCGTTATTCACATCTGCAAATACTGTTGGTTTAACAAAATAACCTTTATCCAAACCTTCTGGCTTACCAGTTCCTCCAGCAACTAATTTTGCACCTTCGTCTATACCCTTTTGTATTAAAGTTTGTATTTTTGAGTATTGAGCCTCAGAAATAACTGGACCAATATGCTCCCCTTCTTTTTTAGGATCACCAACTTCAAAGTTTTCAGTATATTTTTTTAATCTCTCTATAGCTTCATCATACATTGATTTTTCAACCAACATTCTTGTTGGAGCATTACAAGATTGTCCTGAATTTCTAAAACATCTTAAAGCACCTCTTTCAATTGCTTCTGGATCAGCATCTTTAAAAATAATATTAGCTCCTTTTCCACCTAGTTCTAAGCTTACTCTTTTAAAATCTTTAGCAGCATTTTGAGAAATCAAAGCTCCAGCTCTTGTTGAACCAGTGAAAGAAATCATATTAATATCTGGATGGCTTGTAAGAGCATCACCTGTTGTTGCTCCATCTCCATTAACTAAATTAAACACACCTTTTGGAAATTTTACTTCATCAATAATTTCAGCAAGTATCATTGAGGATAAGGGTGCTAGCTCTGATGGTTTTAAGACCATCGTACATCCTGATGCAATTGCTGGCATTACTTTTAAACATACTTGATTCATTGGCCAATTCCATGGTGTGATTAATGCGCAAACACCTTTTGGCTCATAAATTAATCTTTGATTAGGGGCGTGTTCTCCTAATGGTTTTTCAAATTCAAAATTTTTTAAATATCTGATGAATGATTTAATATGACTTGCTCCAGTCCCTGCTTGTAATTTTGTAGCAAAATCTTTTGGTGCACCCATCTCAAGAGTTATAGCTTCTGCAATATCTGCCCATCTTTTCTTATAATTTTCGTATAATTTTTCTAATAATCCAATTCTTTCTTCTTTTGATGAGAAAGCCCAAGACTCGTAAGCATCTTTTGCTGCACTAACTGCTAGATCAACATCTGCTTTATTACCTAAAGTAATTACAGCACAGTTTTCTTCTGTAGCTGGATCAATTACTTTAATTTCCTCAGCACTATTTGGTTTAACCCATTGCCCATTTATATAAAAATTTTTTTTATCTAACATTTTTTAACGTTATCCTTTCTTTATGATTTTGCAAATAAATTTGTAAGTTCGTAAACTATTGTTGCTGCAGCTAATGAAGTGACCTCAGCATGATCATAAGCAGGTGACACTTCTACTACATCGGCAGAAACTAAATTTAATCCAGACAACCCTCTCAAAACATTTACCATTTCTCGTGTGGTCATCCCGGCTATCTCTGGTGTACCTGTACCTGGTGCAAATGCTGGATCCAAAACATCAATATCTATAGATAGATAAAGTGGATTATCACCCACTCTTTTTCTTATTCTCTCAGCAATTTTGTCTGTTCCTTCGGTTTGAAATTCATCACAGTGAATTATTTTAAAACCAAAGCTTTCATCATTTTTAATATCATCTCTACTATAAAGTGGACCTCTGATACCTACATGCATTGATGCATCATCTAAAAACAAACCTTCTTCTCTAGCTCTTCTAAATGGAGTGCCGTGTGTATAGGGTGCTCCAAAATAAGTATCCCAAGTATCTAAATGAGCATCAAAATGAACTAATGAAACTGGTCCATTACATTTCTTATTAATTGCTCTAAGAAGTGGTACAGCAATAGTGTGGTCGCCACCTAGACTAATTATACCACCCACTTTATTTAATAAATCTGTTGCTCCTGCTTCGATTTGTTTTATTGCTTCATCAATACTAAATGGGTTGCACGTAATATCTCCTGCATCAGCCACTTGCTGTACTTTAAAAGGTTCCACATCATAACTTGGATGATAATTAGTTCTTAAATGTCTTGAAGCTTGTCGAATACTTTGTGGTCCAAATCTTGCACCAGGTCTGTAACTTGTACCTGCATCAAATGGTACTCCTACAATTGCAACGTCACAACTTTCAACATCTCTTAACTCTGGTAGTCTTGCAAATGTTGATGGACCTGCAAATCTTGGAACTTTTGTTCCACTTACAGGTTGAACTGGATTTTTATTGCGTTCTTTTTTCATTTATAAACAAAATGTACCACATTCTTTTTAAATCGAATATCATCTAAATTATGTTTATGAGGATTTTTAAGCTAGTTTTAATATCATTTTTTTTAATAACCTCTGCTTATTCTAATTCTATTTATAATCTAATCAAAATACCAAATTTAGAAATCTATGAATTAAAAACTCCCAATAAACTGAAATATTTTTATGCAACTAAGCCGTTTAGACTTGGTGTTCAAAAAAATATAGTCTGCAACAATTCAGATAAGAAGACGTATGATGAAAAATACCAGATAATATCCAATAATTTGAAAAGGTACTCAAAAGATTTTTTAAGAAAGATTAATCTTAAATATATTGTCATGTGTGAAAACCTATCTATTTCAGGAATAAATACAGCTGGAATTCCAGATCATGTAATGAAAACATTAATCCTAGATCTAAAATTTAATGAAAAATATTTTGAAAGAGTAATACACCATGAATTATTTCATATTATCAACGATGGTTTTAAAGATATATTCAATGAGAATGAATGGAAAAAATTTAATGAGCCAAATTTTAAATATGCAGACTGTTCTACTTGTTCAAAAAAATTAGGGCTGGATACTTATAAAAATACTAATGGTTTTTTCACTGAATATTCAATGACCATTCCATCTGAAGATATGGCTGAAGTATATTCACATTTAATTACTGGGAATTATGAAATTTCAGATGATAAAATTTTGAATAAAAAAATTAAGTTTATAAAAGATAAATTAAAAGAAATTGATAGTACTTTTATATTTTAAATGATTAAAAAAGTTAAAGCCTCACTACATGAAAAACTAATTTTAATTTTCTTAATATTGCTTGGAATTTTTGCTTTAAGTTTTACAATTTTAATAAAAAATAAATGTTTGCTTGTAAAAAATTTTAATCCTCAAAAAATTGATTTTGAAAAACCAAACAATATTGTTGTCCTTAATGCTGAGTGTGGAAATGTTATTATTGAGCTCTATCCTGAAATTTCACCCAATGGAGTTGAAAGATTTAAAAGATTAATTAATTCAAAATCATATGACAATGTTGCTTTTCATAGAGTAATCAAAGATAAACTTGTTCAAGCAGGTGATCTTGAATTCGGTAAAAAAGATCAATTAGATTATGGAAAGATTGGAAC
>JAFJTK010000121.1 GCA_017880265.1 Candidatus Pelagibacter sp.
CAAGCAGTAGTAATTGGAGGGGGTCCTGGTGGATATGTTTGTGCTATTAGACTTGCTCAGCTTGGATTAAAAACAGCATGTATTGAGTCGAGAGGATCTCTTGGAGGAACGTGTTTAAATGTTGGATGTATACCTTCAAAAAGCTTGTTAAATTTGTCTGAGGAGTTTCACAAAGTTCAAAACTTATCTAGTAAAGGGATTGAAGTTGGTGAAGTTAAGCTAAATCTTGAAAAAATGATGAAAAGTAAAGATAAAGCAGTGACTATTCTCACTAAAGGTGTCGAATTTTTGCTGAAAAAAAACAAGGTGACCTATTACAAAGGAACTGGAAGCTTCAAATCTCAAAATGAAATTATAATTAGAGATGATCAAAACAAAGAGACAGTTATCGAGTCTGAAAAAACAGTGATAGCAACTGGTTCTGTACCAGTGTCTTTACCTGGAATAGAAATTGATGAGAAAGTAATTGTTTCTTCAACAGGTGCATTAAAATTAGATAAAGTACCAAATAAAATGGTTGTAGTGGGGGGTGGTTACATTGGATTAGAGATGGGATCAGTTTGGTCAAGATTAGGAGCTGAAGTTCAAGTGGTAGAATTCCTAGATCATATTACTCCTGGTATGGATAAAGAAATTTCAACAGAATTTATGAAGATATTAAAAAAACAGGGCATCAAATTTAACATGCAAAATAAAGTTGAAGCTATTCAAAATAATAAATCAGGAGCAGTAGTTTCAACAGTTGATAAAGATGGAAATAAAAATAAATTTGAATGTGATGTTGTACTTATTTCAGTTGGACGAAAAGCAAATACCAATGGCTTAAATCTAGAATCTGTTGGAGTTGAACTGGATGAAAGAAAAAGAGTTAAAACAGACAATACATTTAAAACTAATATTGATAATATTTATGCGATAGGTGATGTTATAAGTGGGCCAATGCTTGCTCATAAAGCAGAAGATGAAGGAATTGCAGTTGCAGAAAATATTGTAGGTCAATCAGGCCACGTTAATTATGATACAATTCCTGGAGTTGTTTATACAACACCTGAAGTTGCGTCTATAGGTAAGACTGAAGAACAATTAAAAGAATTAAATACAAAATATAAAATTGGTAAGTTTTCATTCATGGCAAACTCTCGAGCAAAAGCTATAGATGATGCAGAAGGTTTTGTTAAAATTTTAGCAGACGAAACCACAGATAAAGTTTTAGGTGCACATATAATAGGTCCTCACGCAGGAGAACTTATTGCAGAAATAGGTGTTGCAATGGAATTTGGCGCAAGCTCTGAGGATATTGCAAGAACTTGCCACGCCCATCCAACATTTTCAGAAGCTGTTAAAGAAGCAGCATTATCAGTAGATAAAAGAGCAATACACTCTTAATAATTTTTCATATTATTAAAATATGAAAGTACCGATTCTTTTACCAAATATATTTAATCATCCTTTTACTTATGAGAGTGATATTGATTTAAAAGTCGGTGATTATGTAGTTGTCCCTTTTGGCAAATCTAAAATTACAGGAATAGTTTGGGATGAATTTGAGAAAAAAAATAATAGAAACTTTAAGATAAAGAGTGTTTTGAAAAAATTAGATGTAACACCTTTAAAAAAAACAACTATAAAATTTCTTAATTGGTTTGCTGAATACAATATAATTCCAAAAGGAATGGCTTTAAAACTAGTTTTGTTAAGTAGTAACGCTGTAGAAAAAATTCAAAAAGATGCTTACAAAATTTTTGATACAAATATTAAAAAAAATTCAATTGAGCTTTCTGATGAACAAAAAAAATCCCTAAAAAAGATGAATGTTTCTAATCAAAAATTTAGAGTCCATGTTCTACAAGGAACAACAGGTTCAGGTAAGACCATGGTGTACTTTGAAGCTCTTAAAGACATTATAAACAAAGGTTTTCAGGGGTTAATCTTATTACCTGAGATTGGCTTAACAGGTCAGTTTGAAAAAAAATTTATAGAGTTTTTTGGTTTTACTCCTGCAGTTTGGCATTCTGGTATTACAAAAAAAAAGAAAGAAATTATTTGGAGTGGAATTGCAAATGGAGAAATTAAAGTTGTCATAGGTGCTAGATCATCATTATTCTTACCATTCAAAAAATTAGGTTTAATTATTGTTGATGAAGAACACGATCAATCTTACAAACAAGATGAAGGTGTCACTTATAATGCAAGAGATATGGCTATTTCAAGAGCATCATTTGAAAATATTCCTATCAATTTAATAACTGCTGTTCCTTCAATTGAAACTTATGAAAACGTTAAAAAAGGTAAATATACTATCTCAAAAATAGAACAGCGTTATAAAAATGCTTCATTACCTAATTATGAAATAATAAACCTCAATGAAACAAAATTAGAAAAACAATCTTGGTTATCAAAAAAAATAATTGAGAAAGTAAATTTTCATCTTGATAAAAATGATCAGGTATTATTTTTTTTAAATAGACGAGGGTTTTCTCCACATGTACTTTGTAATAAATGCTTTAATAGTTACTCATGTCCTAATTGTTCAATTAATCTAGTTTACCATAAAAAAAAGAACAATTTATTGTGCCATTATTGTGGTTTTAAATCCTCTCTAAAAAGAACTTGTATAAAAGATGGGGATTGTGAATTTATTTTTAGTGGTCCTGGTGTTGAAAGAATATCTGAAGAGGTTAAAAAAAACTTTCCATCAAAAAAAATTGAAATTTTTTCAAGTGATACTATGAATAAAAAAGATTCAAATGATAAATTAGAAAAAATAATTAATAACGAAACTCAAATTTTAGTAGGCACACAATTAATATCTAAAGGTTTTCATTTTCCAAGTTTAAACTGTATTGTAGTAGTTGATATAGACCTATCATCTCAAGGACATGATTTAAGAGGTGCTGAAAAAAATTTACAATTGTATCATCAGCTTTCTGGACGAGCTGGAAGAACAGGAAAACCTGCAACTGTGTACTTTCAAACTTACAATACAAATACTAAAATGATTTCAGATTTAACTAATAGTAATCCTGATATTTTTCTTGATAGAGAATTAGATATTAGAAGACAAAACAAGCTCCCACCATTTCAAAGATTTATTTCACTTATCTTGACAGGTGATAATGAAACAAAACTTGAGAAAGAAGCTTTCTATTTTAAAAATTTTATTGAAAAGAAAATTGATGCTAAGGTTTTAGGCCCAGTCAGTGCACCGATATTTAGGCTAAAAAGAAAATTTAGGATAAGAATATTAATTCGAGGCTCTAAATCCTTAAAACTGCAGAACTCTTTGGCAAATATTATTCCTAACTACAAGTTTCCCTCAGGAATAAAACTTTCAGTTGATGTTGACCCAATAAACTTCAATTAAACCCTTAAAAAAGGCCTTTTAAATGAATGTGCTACTTGAAGACATTATGGTCATATGTTAATTAAAGCGTGTTTTTAAAATAAATCTTCAACATAACAGAGGAATTAAGTTGAGTAAAAATAAGGGATTTTCAATAACTTCAGCTGACAGATATTCTTTAGCTTTATATGAGCTTGCAAGTGATGGCAATGTTCTTGAATCAATAGAGGGTCAGTCTTTTTCAATTTTAAATCTAATTTCATCTAGTAAAGATTTTACAAATTTAATTAAAGATCCAACAAATAACCAGGAAGATCTTTTAAAAGTTATAAACACTATTTCAGAAAATAATAAATTTGAAATTTTGTTAAAAAATTTCTTAAGTTTTTTAGTTATTAAAAAACGACTATTTTATTTAGAGCAAATTTTAAAAAGTTTTATTGAAACATGTTCTAAAAAAAGAGGAGAATTGAAAGCTGAATTGAAATCTGCAAAAGAATTATCCGAAGATGAAATTTCAAAAATTACAAGTGAGCTAACTGAAAACTTTAGCTCTAAAATAAAATTAAACTACAAACATGACGAAAGTTTAATAGGAGGCTTAGTAGTGCAAGTTGGAAGTACTATGGTGGACACCTCAATTAAAAATAAATTACAACAAATCGAAAACAGAATGATAGAGGCATAAATGGAAATAAATCCTTCAGAAGTAACAAAGATACTAAAAGAACAAATTAAAAATTTTGGTGATAAAGCAGAAGTAACCGAAGTTGGGCAAGTATTGTCAGTAGGAGATGGTATCGCTAGAATTTATGGTCTTGATAATGTTCAGGCTGGAGAAATGGTAGAGTTTGCTGATGGTTCCAAAGGTATGGCTCTAAACCTAGAAAGCGAAAATGTTGGGGTAGTAATTTTTGGAGACGATAGAAATATTAAAGAAGGTGATACAGTTAAAAGAACTGGAAACATTGTTGATACTCCAGTTGGAAAAGAATTGTTAGGTAGAGTTGTTGATGGATTAGGAAATCCAATTGATGGTAAAGGACCTTTAGATAAAAGTGTTAAAAAAAGCAGAGTTGAAGTTAAAGCTCCAGGAATTATTCCAAGACAGTCAGTTAGTGAGCCTATGCAAACAGGTTTGAAATCTATTGATAGTTTGGTGCCAGTTGGAAGAGGACAGCGTGAGTTAATTATTGGTGATAGACAAACAGGTAAAACTGCGGTTGCAATCGATGCGATTATTAACCAAAAGAAAATTAATGAGTCTGGTGACGAGAAACAAAAACTTTATTGTATTTATGTTGCGATTGGTCAAAAAAGATCAAC
>JAFJTK010000137.1 GCA_017880265.1 Candidatus Pelagibacter sp.
GAAGTTTTAGAACTTCAATATCAGAAACAATCAACCCAGCTTTTTCAATAGGAGTAGTAACTTCACTTAAACTTGGTGTATATCCTCCAGGAAAAATATATTTTGTAATCCATGGATGTGGGTCTCTTGGCGGATTTACTGAGCCAATAGTATGAATTAAAGAAACCCCATCTACATTTAATAATTTATCAATCTGATTAAAAAATTTCTTATAAAATTTCCTACCCACATGTTCAAACATCCCAACACTTACAATTCTGTCAAATTTTTCATTAAGTTCTCGATAATCCATTAATTTAAATGTTAGCTGATTTTCTAGATTAAGTTCTTTAGCTTTCTTGTTACAATATTTAAACTGATTTTCAGATAATGTTATCCCTGTAACATTGCAATTGGCTGCCTTAGCAATATCAACAGCTAAAGATCCCCATCCGCAACCAATGTCCAAAACTTTCTGACCAGTTTTTATATTTAATTTTTTAATTATGTGTTGAATTTTATTATTTTGAGCCTCTTCAAGTGTATCATTTTCATTTTTAAAATATGCACATGAATATTGTCTCTTAGGATCTAAGAACAAATCATATAAATCATCTGAAATGTCATAGTGATGAGATACATTCATTTTAGATTTCTTTATAAAATTAAAGTTTGTTAAGTATCTATAAGAACCTCTCAACCTATTAATCAAATAACTGAAAAAATTAAGTTCATTTCTTCCAAAATTCATCAAGGCTAAGTCTAAAAAATCGCTCAAACTTCCATTTTCAATTATTATACTTCCATCAGTATAAGCTTCACCAAAATATAAATCTGGATGAAGTAATAATTTATAGTGAAGTTTTTTATCTAAAATTTTAACTTTGATTGGTTTATCACTCTCTGGAGATCCAATAATATAATTTTTTGTGTATGCATCTTCAAGAATGAAGCCATCCTTCTTAAATACGCTATTAAGAAATCTAGCTAATTGCATATCAGGCTGCCATTATTGGTTTTGTAGAAAAATTTAATTTTTCTAAATTATCAATTAACTCCTTTTCTTCATTAGAATTTAAAATCGATAATGGTGGTAAAACATTTTTGTAAATTAAATCATTTTTTGAATAAAAAGTATGAAGTCCAGATATCAAATTATATTTTTCAAATGCACTTCTAACGTCACAAAGCTTTTGGTTAGCTGTTTGTTCTTTGTTGTCAAAAAAATCATCATAGACTTTTCTTGCTAATGCTGATGTAACATTACAAGTAGCTGTGATTATTCCAGTACACCCTAGCTCCAAACCTTTTAACAACTTAGACTCTGATCCTGGCAAAATTGAAAAATTATCTATTTTTAAATTTTCAAAAAGATTATATGAACTATCTTTGACACCGATAATTTGTTTTGGAAATAATTTTACTAATTCTTGAACACATTCTACACTAAATTTATATCCACATAATTTTTCAAAATTATAAAGTACTATTTCACACTCTGGATGTGCATCAATAATTTTTGAGTAAAAATTTATAACATCTTGATCAGAATATTTATAAAATGCTGGTGGCATAATTAAAAATTTTTTAAAATTTAAAGATCTAGCTACACTAACTAAATTTATAGTTTCGCTTAAAGAATTTAAACCGGTCCCAATTATATATTTTTCTTTATATTTACTAGTAGATAATTGATTGAATAAATTAATTTTCTCACTAATTGATATTAACTGAGCTTGACCTGTGCTTCCAAAAATTGCTGCCCCATGACAGCCTTGATCAATGATTGTTTCTGCATGTTGAATTGTCTTTGTAACATCCAGAGTTAGATCTTTATTAATAACAGACATTGAAGCTGCATATATTCCATTAATTTTACTCATCATGAAAATTTATATAAAAAAAAAATTTAGTAAAGGACTAATCAATTACGATAAATCTTTTAAAACAATTTCTTTTGCTTCATTTACTATAGATGAAAGTCTTGAAGTTTCTGGCGATATATCAGGGTGAATTTTTTTTTGTATTTTAATATACGCTTTATTAACGTCTTCCTTTGTAATTTTTCCTGATGGGTTAAGATTCAATATTTTATATGCTTCTGAAGTAGTCATTGTATTAACATTGGATACACCATTATTATTGAAAGAAAATCTTCCAGAATTTCTTAAAGTTTGAATTAACCGAAATAGTGAGATCAGTTGAAAAAATGATAGCCCCTTTAATTTCAATAAGGCTAAGCTTGCAAGTGTTAATGGTAAAGTTAATAAAAATTTACCAGCAACTGCAAACAAAACTGCAATAGCTATCAAGCCAATAAACAATAATATTCTTATACTTTGTGATATTTTTTTTGAGTTGATAGCGGCAAAAAACCTTAATAAAAAATATAAAGCGACTAAAATTAGTACTGTATAAATAATTATATTCATATATTTCCCTAGTAATGAAAATACCATATCTTAAAAAAAAACCAGAACTAAAATCATGTCATAATGTTACATGGGAAGATAATTATAGCTGGATACATCAAAAAAATATTTTAGAAGTACTTAGGGATAAAAATAAACTTTTACCCGAAGTTAAAGATTACCTTGAAGAGGAAAATAAATATACTGACCATCATTTAGAAAATACAAAACCTATACAAAAAAAATTATTTAATGAGATTAAAGGAAGAATAAAGTTAGATGATGAGTCTCTTCCTTATAAAGATCATACTTACGAATACTGGACCAAGACAACTAAAACTGGCAACTATTCTATAAAACTTAGAAAAAAAATTAACTCAGATACAATAGAAGAAATTTGGAATGGAGATAAAGAAAAAGAAAATTTAGGTGTAGAATATTTTGGTGTTGGCGATCTAGAAGTGAGTAACAATGATAAGTACCTTGGATATTCTTTAGACACTAAAGGCTCAGAGTATTACACAATTTTTATAAGAAACATTGAGAACAATGAGATTATTACAAAAGAAATTACTGAAACTTCAGGAGGAATAACATTTAGCTTAGATGATAAATTTATTTTTTATTCCAAGCTCGATGAAAATCATCGTGCAAGAAAGATTTATAGACATGAAATTGGAAATTTTAAGGATCAAGACCAACTAATTTTTGAGGAAAAAACTGAAGCATTCACTGTAAGTATTGGTCTAAGTTCAGATGAAAAGTATTATTTTATAAATTCATCTGATCATAATACATCAGAACAATATTATTTTAGTGTTGAAGAAAAAAATCCTAAACCTAAATTAATCATGCAAAGAGAAAAAGGTATTCTATACTCTATAAGTTCTTGGGATGGAAAATTTTATAACCACACTAACAAAAATGCAGAAGATTTTAAAATTGATGTTTCTGATAGCTTAGAAAATCAAGAATGGAAAACATTTATCCCTGCAAGAGATGAGGTTTTAATTGGTGGACTAACATTTTTAAAGGATTGGATTATTCGATCTGAAACTTCTGATGCATTAGATAAGCTATTTGTAAAAAATATTTCAACAGGAATTGAAGAAGAATTAATATTTTCTAATGAAAAAATTTATGTGCCAGGTGTTTCTTTATTACAGAGAGATCGAAATACTAATGATATATACCTAGGTTATTCATCTCCTAAAACTCCATCTAGAGTTTATTCATATAATTTAAAAAACAAATCAAAAAAACTTGTCAAAGAACAGGAAATACCCTCAGGGCATAATCCTGATGATTACGTTGTTGAAAGAGTAGAATATAAATCACATGATGGAAGGTTGGTTCCTTTAACAATTACTCGACATAAAAAAACTAAAATTGATGGTTCGGCTAACTTGTTACTTTATGGTTATGGTTCCTACGGCAGTTCAATGAGTCCAAATTTTTCCTCTACTAGATTAAGTTTAATTGATCGAGATATCATCTGGGCTACCGCACATATAAGAGGTGGCATGGAAAAAGGAATGAAGTGGTGGAAAGAAGGAAAGTTAACGAATAAAAAAAATACTTTTGAAGATTATATATATGCTGCAAAATATTTAATTGATCAGAAATATTCATCTAAAGGAAAAATTATAGGTATGGGGGGATCTGCAGGAGGCTTGTTAATGGGTGCCGTTGTAAATCAAGCTCCAGAATTATTTCTAGGTATCATTATGGCTGTGCCATTTGTAGATTCTTTAACAACAAATCTTGATCACTCTCTACCTTTAACTGTTGGGGAATTTGACGAGTTTGGAAATGCCAAAGATAATAAAGAGCACTTTGATTATATATTTTCTTATGCTCCTTATAATAATATTAAAAAAATGGATTATCCCCACATATTAATCACTACTAGCTTAAGTGATAATAGAGTTTTGTTCGATGAACCTGCAAAATTTACAGCAAAATTAAGAGACTATAAAACTGATAATAATTTACTTCTTTTAAAAACTGAAATGAATGCAGGACATGGTGGAAAATCTGGTAGAGATGGAGCCATTGAAGAAATTGCAGTAGATTATGCTTTTGCTTTAAAAATATCAGAAAAAATT
>JAFJTK010000143.1 GCA_017880265.1 Candidatus Pelagibacter sp.
AATCATGAGTGCTCGACCGAGAGCCACTTGCTGTCTTTGTCCACCTGATAATTCACCAACAAATTGGTTTCGTTTTTCTTTTAGAATAGGAAATAAGTTATAAATTTCCTCAATAGTGTCTTTAATTTCTTCACTAATAAGAAAAGCACCCATTTCTAAATTTTCTTCAACAGTCATTCCTGCAAAAACATTTTTTGTTTGAGGTACAAATGAAATTCCTTCTTTAACTCTATCTTGTGGAGATAGTTTTGAAATATCTTTACCGTCTATGACTACTGACCCAGATTTTAAGTTTAGCAAACCCAACATTGCCTTCATAGCTGTTGATTTTCCAGCACCATTAGGTCCAAGAATTGAAACTATTTCACCTTTATTGACATTCACAGTACAAGAATTAATGATATCAGGTCCATTACCATAACCGCCTGTCATTCCATTTCCCTCAAAATATGCCATTAATTATGATCCTTTAGTTTGGAACCTCTACCTAAATAACTTTCAATCACTTTTTCATCTTTTTTAGCATCTTCAACGGTGCCCTCAAATAAAACAGAACCTTCTGCCATAACTATTACAGGATCACATAATCTGCCAATAAATTCCATATCATGCTCAATCATGCAAAATGTATAGCCCTTTTCTTTATTCAGTTTTTCAATAGCTGTTCCAAGATCTTTAAGTAAAGTTCTATTTACACCAGCACCTACTTCATCAAGTAAAACTAATTTAGCGTCCACCATCATGGTTCTACCAAGTTCTAAAAGTTTCTTTTGACCTCCTGATAAATTACCAGCAAATTCATTGGTTAAATGACCTAAATTTAAAAAATCAACAACCTCTTTAGCTTTTTCTTTAACTATTGCTTCTTCTTCAGCAACAAGTTTTGGCTTTAACAATGCTGTCATTAATTTTTCTCCAGATTGATTTCCTGGTACCATCATTAAATTTTCTAACACTGATAAATTTGAAAACTCATGAGCTATTTGAAAGGTTCTTAATAATCCTTTTGAAAACAACTCATAAGATGGAACATCCGTGATATTTTCTTGATCAAAAGTTACTGATCCACTTGATGATTTTAAATTACCAGCAATTAAATTAAACAAGGTTGTTTTACCAGATCCATTTGGACCTATAATTCCTGTAATGGTTCCCTTTTTAACTTTTAAAGAACAATCAGAAACAGCTGCAAGACCTCCAAAATATTTTGAAAGGTTATTAATTTCTAAAATATGTTCTGACATTAAATTTATTTATTTAATCTTTTATGGATACTGTTTAATGTTTTTTCTAATGACTTATAAAAACCTGCTTTAGTTAATTCTTTAACACCTTGTTCATTTAAACCTTTAGGCGTTTGAGATTCTTTAACTAAAAATTTTAAATCTTTTTTGGAATTAACAACAGCATCTTGTGATAATGCTAAAAATAAAGAAGTAATATATTTTTGAGCATTATTTCTTTTAACTCCTTTTTTAACTAGCCAATCTGTCATAGAGCTTAATAATTGATAAAAGGGTGCCATCATGCCAGATGTAGACCAAAAATTAATAGATGATTTTTCATTTTTAATTTCAACTGTTGTTCCAATTTTATCAAAAAAAGCTTTTACTTTTTTATTAGGTGGGCAAATAGGAACTGGACCTTTTTTTAATGATATCGGCGGTAATGGTATAGCTCTTACAATTTTAATATTAACTTTTATTGCTTTTTTCAATTGAGACAAAGTGATTGTAGAAATAAAACTAATTACTGTTTGACCTTTTCTAAATTTCAAATCTTTAATTATCAACTCACCTACCGAAGGTGTAACTGCTAAAAACACCCAATCACAATTATCAATTATTTGCTGATTATCTTTAGCAATAATTACCTTTTTAAATTTTTGCTTTAAACTTCTAGCTATATTTTTATTTCGAGGTGATATTAAAATCTTTTTATATGAGATTTTTGAATTACAAATACCCGTAATTACTGATGACGTTATTTTACCTGTACCAATAAATCCTAAATTCATAAATTTTGGTTACTTTATATTGATTATATTGAATTAATTAATAAAAAAAGAGCCTCTAATTCTTAATAATTCTCTACTTAATTCCTCATTTTCTTTAAAAGGTTTTCTACCATGAAGCCAAAAGTAATTATTAGCAATTATTGAAGAACCAACTGGTAATTTTGTAATAGTTTTATTCTTACTACCCTCTAAAGCATCAGATAATCTTTGTAAAAAATTTCCTTGAGCCATATTTTTTGGTTCTGGAAATTGATCTATATAAGAAATATTGGGTTTTCCATTTTCATCTGTTGAAAAAACTGGGTGTTCCACTTTATAATCTACATTTTTACTTTTTGGTGATCCCCATATAAAATTTTGTTTTCCAATTGGGTCATTAAACATATCTTCACAATGTTCCCAGTCATCAAGATGTAACATTGCTGTTTCACCTCCTTGCACATTTTGTTCATCAATTTTTGACATAAGCAGCCAATCTGTAACTTCGTTTACATAAGTTCCATCAGTGTGAAGATCCATATTTCTATATGCTTTTCTTAAGTATGAGTCACTTTTATCTTCATGTTTAACAACAAATCTTGCATAATATTTTCCAGCCATTGAGTCATGATTAGGCACACCAATTAAATGAGCAATAGCTGTAGATAGTTTTACTAAAAAATTATCATTTATTTTTGAGGTTATATTTTTGGGTCCAATTATAAAGCATCCTGTAGACCTATCTCTTAAAATTTCATTCAATAATCGACTTAACTTGTTGTCAGTTAAATCATCTAAACTTTTTGCAATAGTAAATCTAGTAAATGGCTTTAACTCGAGTGCAGTTAAATCAAATTTATTAAAAGGAAAAATTAGTTTTTCAATAATCTCATCTTCTATCTCAATATTGATTATTCTTTTTGAATTATTATGTTCTGAAATTGTTAACCCAGAAATTTTTTTCATTATATATACTCACTCAATAAGGCCATCATGATAGCAGAAATTACAGTTGGATAAACAAAATTTCTTTTGGAAATAAAGAAAATAAATAAACAAAATAATACTACTGCGGCTCTACTAATGTAACTTGCTTCAGACAAAACTCCTACAGGAAAAATAATTGTCCTAGCAATCAATGCTGCTAAAGTTGAATATGCTAAACAATTAAACCATTTAAATAATTTTGAAGTTTCCTTTATTCCTTCTGAGGAAACTACTCCTAAAAATCTAGAAGAAAAAGTTGCTAATGATGTTACTAAAATTGCAAGTACTACACTAACTGACATTTAACTCTCCTATAATATAAGCAATAGTTCCACCGACTAATCCACCAAGTAAAATAGACCATTCAGGTGATAAAAAATAAAATATTGGACCCAATAAAAAACCTAATATTACGGACGCTGTTATTTGAATAGTTTTCATTGTACCGACCATCATGCATAAAAAATAAATTGGATTTAGAATTGCTAACCCAATCATTATATTTTTATCTAAATAATCTGATGCATAAAATCCAATAAATGTTCCAATGACAGCAGTAGTCCATGTTCCTGTACCAATACCAATCCAAAAATCGATCCTATGTTTTTTTTCAATATTTTTATAATTATTTTTCATTATCAGCCAAGCAGACACCGCAATAAAATGACAAGAAAAATAATATTTCCACTTTGGTTGACTTTTGTGCATCATTAATGGAAACAAAGAAACAGTCAGTGGATATAATCGAGCATTAACAAACCAAACTGCTAAAAATATATTTAGTAAAGATGCTCCAACTAATAATGACTCTGCCATTACCAAAGAGCCAGGTAAGGCATATGTAAGCATTGTTGAAAAAATACTTTCTTGAATATTAAATCCTAAATTTTTAAGAAGAGCGCCAATCGCAATGAAACAACATCCAAGTGCTATCGCTGGACTATCTAGAGCTAAAATAGATTTAAACCCTTTAAAGAAAAATTCTTTATTGATCATTAACCGCCAAGAAATAGTCTGCCTACATCAGGATTACTTAATAATTCATCACCTTTTCCAGCAATAGCTGTTTGGCCTGAAACTAAAACGTATCCTATATCAGCAAATTCTAAACCTTTTTTAGCATTTTGTTCTACAAGTATTATTGTTTTTTTTTCGTTTTGTTGAAGATCTTTTAAAATTTCAAAAACCATATCAATATATCTTGGCTCTAATCCAATTGATGGCTCATCTACTAATAGTACTGATGGTTTCATCACTAATGCTCGTGATATTTCTAACAATCTTCTTTCTCCACCAGATAAAACTTTAGCAGGTTGATTTCTTCGATTTCTTAATCTTTCATACTTTTCAAAAATCTTTTCTGCTTCTTCATAAGACTCATCAGTTTTATCTTTAATATATCCACCCATTAATAAATTTTCTTCCACCGTCATATCTGGA
>JAFJTK010000181.1 GCA_017880265.1 Candidatus Pelagibacter sp.
TTAAAGCATCTTTTTCAAAGCCATTTCCAATAACAACCTCAAGAAATAATTTATTTAATTCTTCAGCAAGTTTTTTAGTAATCTTAAAATTACATGACACTATTCCCCCAAAAGCACTAATTGGATCACATGCAAGTGCTGATTTATAGCTCATTAAATGATCACTCTTAACTGAAACACCACATGGATTTGCATGTTTCACTATGACAGTTCCTTTGTTATTGGGTAATGATTTTGAAATAGTTAAAGCTGAAAATATATCATTGTAATTATTATAACTTAGTTGTTTTCCATGAATTTGATTTATTTTCATTGAATTATTTTTTGAATAAATTGCACTTAGTTGGTGAGGATTTTCTCCATAACGTGGTGTTTCAATAAGATTTGCATGAAACACTTTTCTTTTTGGAAAAATTATATTACTTTTTTTATTAAAATAGTCTGAAATAACTGAGTCATAATAAGCTGTTTCGGTAAACGCAATTCTAGATAGTTTTTCTCTAAAATTTAAAGATGTAGAGCCTTTGTTGAATTTTAATTCTGTTATTAGTTCCTCATATTGATCTGAGGAGGTGATAACTGTTACATCTTTATAATTCTTAGCCGCTGATCTAACCATTGTTGGTCCACCTACATCAATATTTTCAATTATTTTTTCATGATTTTTTGTATTTTTTAATGTTTCTTCAAATGGGTAAAAGTTCACAATGACTAAGTCTATATTTTCAAAATTATTATTTTTAATATCTCTTAAATGGATTTTACTTTTTCTTTTATTTAAAATCCCAGCATGTATTTTCGGATGAAGAGTTTTTACTCTACCCTCTAATATCTCAGGTGAATTTGTAAATTCAGAAACTTCTATGCACTTAAATTTTAACTTCTTAATTTCTTTATAGGTGCCCCCTGAACTAATAATCTTTATATTATTTTTTTTTAAAGAATTAAGAAGTGGCTTTAGATTCTTTTTATCTGAAACTGAAATAAGAGCTGTTTTTATTTTTTTCATTATATTTTAGTAATTTCCCATTTTATGATTTGACTATCGTCTTTACTAATTCCTGATATGCATATGTTTTGATTATCTTTATATGAATTTTTATTACCTAAATATAATCCATTATCAATATTTATATCAAAATTATCACAACTAAATTTCCAACCTTCGTCTTCTAATTCTATTAGGATTGACTTATTATCCTGTGTTTTCATTACTTTTGAAGATGGCTCCAAGTGGAATCTTATATCAAATTTTATCTCTCTTGAATTATCTTTCCTTAATAATTTATCAAAACCAATAAATTTTATTTGTTCTGGATAAAATTCAATTTCTCTTTCATGAATTGTTTGAAATTTTCTTAGATATCCATTATGAGCACCTGATATTTTCCAATAATTATCTTCAAACACTAAATTTTTTTTAATTATATGAATACTTTTATCAACAATTAGATTTGACTTATCTAGTTTTCTATAATCACAAGAAGAATGATCTTCAATTGATAGAGTGCTTTGTAAAGCGGTACTTTTTGAAAGTTTATACAATTTGTTTTTACTATTAGGAAAATACCCAGAGTTTGTTATCAGTTTTTTTCCATTCGAAAAAACTTCAAATGAAAGAGCACCAGATTGATAAAATTTTGAAAAATTATTGGTAGGACTTCCTCCTATATCCATTGTTAGTATAATTTTTTTATTTTTAAGAATGGCATAACCTGCAATCTCTTTACTTTCATTTTTAAATACATAACCGAGTCTTTTTAAATATTGATCAAACTCATTATTATTTGAGATATTGTTACCATTAAATAGAAGATCTTGATTGATGTTTTGCCAAATAAAAGCATAACTTTGACCAAGATAATATATCGTTTCATCAATATATTCAGGAATTATATTTTGAGATTCTTTAAACCACTCTCTAATTAAAATAAAATATTTTAAGTAGAAGATTAATTGTTTTATATTTCTAGATTTTGGAAAACCTTGATTATCAATTGATGATTTTATTATCTTTTTTAAAAGAGTTAATCCATTAGCAAGATACTTATTTTCTTCTTTGTATGACAGACCTGTTAAAATTATTGCAGCACATCCAACAATTCTATTCTCAACCTCTGATAAATTTTTGATTTCATATAAAAGATGATTTGTTTGTTTTTGAATACTTTGGTTAAACTTTTTTTTAAATTCTTCTTCACAATCTTCATAGGTCAATTGATGATTGGATAACCAAGAAATTATTCTCTTAGAAGTGATGTCAAAATCCCAGCTTTTTTTATTATAGTGATGGTTTTTATTGATCCAATTATCAATAACTGTTTGAGTTGTTCGTTTTGATGATTTTAAATCAAGACTAAAAAACCAAAAAAAATTATTTAATTTTTCAAATTCTTCGTATTTTAAGTCATTTTGCCAAATACTTTCTAAAGCAAAGTCTTCAATTTTATATTTTTTTTTTTGATATTTTACTATTGAAGATAGTAAATATGGACTTGGTTTATAACCAAAAGCTATATCTTTAGTTTTAGATATTTTTTTGTCATAAAAATTAGAGTTTTGATAAAATTGTTTTAAACTTAATTTTAAATTAAAATAAATTTGGCTTAAGTCAGCTATAAAATTTTTGATGGTCATTAACTTATTTTAATTTTAATAAATTAATATTTTTTTTTATATCTCCATTATTGCTTTTAAATACTGTTGTTCCAGAAACTAGGATGTTAGCACCAGCCTCAATTGCTGATTGACAATTATCAAAATTAATCCCCCCATCAATTTCAATATCAAAGTTCATATTATTTTTAGATTTAATTTCTTTAAGTTGTTTAACTTTATCTAGAACTTCAGGCATAAATTTTTGACCACCAAATCCTGGGTTTACACTCATTATTAAAACTAAATCTATCTTTTCGAGGTAGTTAGTAATCAAATCAAGTTTAGACTCTGGATTAAGTGAGACACCAACTTTTTTATTTAAGCTCTTTATCTTTAAAATTGACTCTTCTAAGTTCTCAGTTGCTTCTGGATGAATGGTAATAATATCTGCTCCAGCATCTGCGTAAGCTTCAATATATTTATGAACAGGAGATATCATTAAATGAACATCAAATTTAATTGAGCACTGTTTTCTCAAAGCTTTAATTACTGGGGGCCCAATAGTAAGGTTTGGCACAAAATGACCATCCATGACATCCACATGAATCATATCTGCACCACCTTCCTCAAGTCTTTTAATTTCATTACCTAGTTGGCTAAAATCAGCAGATAATATTGATGGTGAAATTTGTATTTTTTTCATGGGATACTAAATTTATTAGTATCAACTTTTAAAATTTTATTGAATTAAAAAATTGATAAATCTGTCTTGATATTTCACTTTCGAGTGGAAATGAAAGCATTCCCATAACTGAATACCCTAAAACATAAGGCATTAAGTAAAACCTTATCATAAAGAAAAACCAAGCAACATATAAGGGTACTAATGGCTGAATAATAAAAGTAGGTGTTAAAGGTTTAAATATTTTTAATAGTGGATTGGTAAATTTTACAAAAGCTCTCATAAAGAAGAATTCAGAGTCTTCTCTTTGAAATATGTTCATTGCAACTCTACCAACTAGTGTCCACATGATAATCCCAAGGATGTAATCAACTATGTAAACAAGAGGATGAAAGTTAGCAGACATTAATGAATTTATATTGGATAATAAAAAGAAATAAAAGGGGCGAAATTAATCGCCCCTTTAAAAAGTTTATTTATTTTTGGCCGCCAATTACAGCGTTACCCGCAGGTACCCTTGACTCGTCAACCATTTTCTGAGTTGCAGCATTTGGCTCTGAAGTCATCAAACTTACAACAACCATAGCTACTAAACTAACAGTAGATCCGAAGATACCAAATGTTAACTGAGTAATTCCTAAGAATCCACTTCCACCATTACGTACCCAAATTAAGTACGCAAGACCAGAAAGTAATCCTAAAGCCATACCAGCACAAGCACCTTCTTTGTTAGCTCTCTTCCACCATACACCAAGTACAAGTGGCCAGAACAGTCCTGACATCGCAAAGTCAAAAGCCCATATTACTGAACCTAAGATACCTTGGATCTCCATTGCTGCAATAGTTGCACCAGCGAAACCAATTATTACAAGTAATACCCTTGCAACAGCTAGTCGTTTTGCAGTCTCTGCTTTCGGGTCTATCATTTTGTAATAAACGTCGTGAGAGATTGCATTTGCAATCGCTAGAATTAAACCATCCGCAGTTGACATCGCAGCTGCCAAACCTCCAGCAGCAACTAGACCTGAGATTACATACGGTAATCCTGCTATTTCTGGTGTTGCTAATACAACGGCTTTACC
>JAFJTK010000182.1 GCA_017880265.1 Candidatus Pelagibacter sp.
GCTGAAGGACCTTTAGGACCATCTTCAACATCGAAAGTCAAAGCTTGACCCTCATCTAAACCGTTCATACCAGCATCTCTTACTGCTGAAACATGTACAAACACATCTTTTTCTTTATCTTCTCTTTCAATAAAACCAAAACCTTTGGTTGGATTGAACCATTTTACTTTTCCTTGTAGACTCATATTTATCTTCTTACTTTTCGTTGTATTAATTTATTACTTATAATTAAGTAATTTTGGCTTTGTTTAGATTTATTAGGGTTTTGTCAACTAAATTGATTAGAGAATAATTACTTTATATAGACTTTGTTAAATAAACTGAATTTATGTCCTCTTTATAATGAGCAAAAGGATCGCATATTTCAAAACCACACTGTTTAAATAGCTTTCTAGCAGGTTTGAAAAATTCGCCAGCACCAGTTTCTATACTTAGTTTTTTGATATTAAGTTTTTTGGCTTCGTTAATTAAATGATTAATTACATTAATTCCATTACCCATTCTTCTAAAATTATCGTGGATTCTAATTGATTTAAATTCTCCATGATCTTTTTCCAAAAATTTTAATGCCCCACATCCCATCAACATTTCATCTTGCCACAAACTCCAAAATTTAATTGATTTATCTTTTAATCCAGGAATATCTAGTACATGAGCACTTCCCTCAGGCGAAGCAGCTCTTAATTCAACGAAATGTTTTGTGAGTAGTTCGTGAACTTCAGGGTTGTCAAAGTTACCTTCTATTGATTTTAACATTTATACTAAAGTTGTAATATGACCCATTTTTCTTTTTTCTTTTATTTCTTTTTTTAAATAATCGAAAAAGAATTCATTGTCTTTAAATTTAGGTGATTTTCTATAATTGGTTATTTGATCACCAATTAAATTAACCATTGTTGCATTAGATATTTTTTTCAATGGTATTTGTTCTAAACCACAAACTGCTCTAACATGATTTTCGAATTGACTTACGTTATATGCGTTAATTGTAAGATGACCAGAATTATGAACTCTTGGAGCAATTTCATTGACGTATAAATTGTCATTTCTATCAATAAAGAATTCTACACACAATGTTCCAACATATTTAAGTTCTTCAGCAATTGACATTGCCCAATCTTTAGATTGATCATAAATTTTTTTATCTATTTCTGCAGGAATTTTTGAAAATTTTAATATTTGATCTTCGTGTTTATTTTCTATTGGTTCATAAATTTCATATTTTTGATCATTAAATCTTGTAATAATAATTGAGATCTCTTTTTTTAATTTAACTAATTTTTCTAAAATATAACCTTTAGAATAATCAACATTTAATGCATTGAATTCTTCAATTGTATTTATTGGATGTTGTCCTTTGCCATCATAACCAAGTGTCGTTGTTTTTAAAATACCAGGCAAAAGATCTTCAAGAGCTTCAATTTCAGATTTATTTTCAACTGAAGCATATCTAGTTGTTCTAATATTCAATTTATTTACAAAGTCTTTTTCTGCTAATCTATGTTGGATCAGTCTATTAACCGAAGGTTTAGGTAAGACAGGTTTTAGTTTATTAATTTCACTTAATGTTTCAAATGGTATATTTTCAAATTCATAAGTTACGTAATTTACTAAATCTACAAATTCAATAATCTTTTCCTTATCATTGTAATTACCTGATATAAATTTATCACAAAAATTTTGCGCAGGTGCATCAGGGTCATCACAATAAATAACAGTTTTGATATTTAGTTTCTTTGCTGAAATAGCAAGCATGCTACCAAGCTGACCACCTCCAATAATACCAAGAGTTATATTAGACATTTTATTTAGGTTTTTTTTTAACAGCTTTTGTTTGTGATAATCTTAAATTATTTAATTTTTTTTTAACAACAGGGTTGGTATTTGCAATTATAGAAGCAGCTAATAAAGCAGCATTTATTGCACCATCTTCACCTATCGCTAGTGTTCCAACAGGAATTCCTTTTGGCATTTGAGCAATAGACAAGAGACTGTCTAGACCTTTAAGTTTTTTACTTTCTATCGGCACACCTAATACAGGCAAAGATGTTAAAGCGGCTATCATTCCAGGTAAGTGTGCTGACCCACCTGCACCAGCAATAATTACCCCAATATTATTTTTTGAAGCAGAAGATGCAAACTCATACATTCTCTTAGGAGTTCTATGTGCTGATATAATTTTTGTCTCAAAAGAAACTCCAATTTTTTTAAGAGTTTTTTCAGCAAGTTGCATGGTTTTATAGTCAGATTGACTACCCATCACTATTGAAACTTTTAAAGATTTATTTTTTTTCATGAAAAATACTAAAAGTCTTATTTCAAAATTAGCTTAAAATTTCAATAAAATTAATAGTATTTAAAAAGCATTTTGATTAAGGTTGGTTCAATTATGAATTTTAAAATTGACAATTTACAATATTGTAACTGGTCTAGGAAAATTTTTGAATATAATCGATCAGCTGGATTAGATGCAGTTCATGTAACAATAGTTTATCATGAAGATTATGATGAGTTATTAGCTGAAATTAAAAAATGGGATACTCTATTCTCTGAAAATTCAGATTTAATATTTCCTGGAAAAGACTTTAAGGATATTGAAAAAGCTAATTCTGAAAAAAAAACAGCAATTTTTTTTGGGTTTCAAAATTGTTCACCAATTGAAGATGATATTAATTTAGTGGAAAAAGTTCACAATCTAGGGTGTAGATTTATGCAACTAACTTATAATAATCAGTCATTGTTAGCGACAGGCTGTTATGAAAAAATTGATAGTGGAGTTACAAATTTTGGTCGTGAAGTTATTAGGGAAATGAATAGAGTAGGCATAGTTGTAGATATGTCTCATTCTGCAGAAAAAAGTACATTTGATGCTATTGAGTTAAGTGAAAAACCAATAGCAATCACCCATGCAAACCCAACGTTTTGGCATGCAGCAAAAAGAAATAAATCTAATGATCTCTTAAAAGCTTTGAGTGAGAGTGGAGGAATGTTAGGTTTGTCTTTATATCCTCACCACTTGAAAGATAATACTAATTGCACAGTTGAAAGTTTTTGTGAAATGGTTGCAAAAACTGCTGAAATTATGGAGTTAAAAAATATTGGTATTGGTTCAGATCTTTGTTTGGATCAACCAGACACTGTAGTTGAATGGATGAGAAATGGTACTTGGTCCAAAAGTAAAAATTATGGAGAAGGATCTAAAAACAAACCAGGATTTCCAAAACAACCAGATTGGTTTGAGGATGCAAGAGGATTTAAAAACATAGAAAACGGTCTTAAAAAGATAGGTTTTTCAGATAGTGAGACACAAGGAATACTTGGAAACAATTGGTACAATTTTTATAAATCTATTTAATAATGAATATTGAATTAAGAGATCCAAATACAATAATGAAATTGTCAAGATTAGGATCATTTCATCAATCTAAATTATCTTTTTTGAGAAGTTTTTTAAATGAATTTAAGGATTGGGATTATTCAAGGGATTTATTTAATCTTGATAAAAATGGATATGGAGAAGCGGTATATTCTTTTAAAAAAGGAAATAGAGTTTATTCTTTAGTATGCTTTGCAAATCAAATTAAAGATGAAGAAAGATCAGATAGAGTAATAGCTACTAAATGGGATGCAGCATTTACTTTACATGATGGTGTGCCCAGTAAAGATGACATAGAAAGATTAAAAAATGAAGTTCCCAAACAAGAAGTGGGTAGACTTTCATTTAAAGAACTCACTTTATCAAGAGCAAACAAATCTGTAAGAGTATTTAATCATGTAGTTGATAGTTTAAGCGAGGGTAAACAACCAGATTTAGAACTGTTATCAAAAGTTGGTTATTTGTATAGAACAACAGCTGTTTATGGATCTGGTAAATTTGGACTTGCAGATAGATTTAGAATTAAAAATAGAGAGGAAATTAATGGTCCTTTTAGACTAGAAATGATGTTGGTATATTTGGTTAGACAATTTACCTTTGATCAAGTCAATCATGTTGCTCATCATAAAAATCCAAAAACAGCAGTAAAGTTAGATAAACAAATTTGTAAAAATTTAGGGATAGGCAACTCAACAGGCCTTGGAATGGCTCCTTTTATTGTAAATCACCCAACATTGTTAAATAATTGGATTTTAAGTAGAGAAACAGCTTTAAAAAAAATTAGAGAGATAAAAGATGTTCAAGATAAAGATGCTGAGCTTTTTATAGATTGTGTAAAAAAATCACTAACCAATATTACTAGTTGGAATACAGATAGTGAATATCAACAAAACAAAATCAAATCATTATTAAAAAATATTAGAAAGTTTATAGATTTCATTGAAAATAGCTTTGATTTTAAAGCTGAGTATCCTTTTAATAAAAT
>JAFJTK010000120.1 GCA_017880265.1 Candidatus Pelagibacter sp.
AAAGGAATTACTCTTTTTTTTAAAGCATCACCTAAATAAGTGAACGCAAGTTCAGCACCAGCTTCTGCAAGTTTTTGAGAAATACCCCAAGCAATAGATCTTTCATTGGCAACTCCCATGATTAATCCTTTTTTACCTTTCATCAAACTCATAGTTTAAACCTTTTCAAAAATTAAAGCAGCGTTAGTTCCACCGAAACCAAAACTATTAGACATCACTGTGTTTAAAGTTGCACCAGTCTCAGTTTTTGCAACTATTGGAAACTTTTTAGCCTCTTCATCCATCTCACTAATGTTTGCTGAGCCAGCAATAAAATTATTTTTCATCATGATCAAACAATAGATTGCCTCATGAACTGATGCAGCACCCAATGGATGTCCTGATAAAGATTTAGTTGAACTAATTTTTGGAATATTATCTCCAAAAGTATTTTTAACAGCATTTAGCTCTGTGATATCTCCAACCGGAGTAGAAGTTCCGTGAGTATTGATATAATCAATTTTATTTTTAGCAGTAGACATTGCCATTTGCATACATCTTACAGCTCCTTCTCCTGATGGTGCCACCATATCGTATCCATCTGAAGTTGCTCCATAACCAGTTAATTCCGCGTATATTTTAGCACCTCTAGCTTTAGCATGTTCATATTCTTCAAGCACAAGCACTCCTGCACCACCAGCTATAACAAAACCATCTCTTGTTTTATCATATGCTCTTGATGCTGTCTCAGGTGCATCATTATATTTTGATGATAAAGCAGTCATAGCATCAAACATTGCTGTCATTGCCCAGTGTACTTCTTCACTTCCACCTGCAAACACAACATCCTGTTTACCCATTTGAATTAATTCCATTGAATTTCCAATGCAGTGTCCGCTTGTTGCACAAGCTGAACTCATTGTATAATTGGTTCCTTTAATCTTAAATGGAACAGCAAGAGTAGCAGATGCCGTACTTGCCATTGTTCTTGGAACTATGAATGGTCCCATCAATTTTGGAGTTTTAGCTCTAGTTTTGTCAGCAGCTAAAATTACATTCTCAATTGAAGGTCCTCCTGAACCCATAACTATTCCAGTTTTAAAATTACTTACTTCTGCTTCTTCTAACCCAGAGTCCTCAATTGCCTCTTTCATTGCAATATAATTGTAAGCTGACCCTGAGCCCATAAATCTAATTGTCTTTCGATCAATATGATCTTCTAATTTTATATTTGGTTTGCCATGAACATGACTTTTAAGATTATGTTCTTTATATTCTTCAGCATAAGAAATTCCTGATTTTGAATTGACTAATGATTGATGAACTTCTTCTTGATTATTCCCTAAGCAAGAAACAATCCCTAATCCTGTTATTACTACTCTTCTCATTATTTAAATAACCCCACTTTTAAACTTTCTGCTGAATATATTTTTTTATCATCTGCAAAAACTAATCCATTAGCCAAACCAACTGTTGTTCCTCCAGGAGACATAATTTTTTTCATATCAATTTCATACCTTACATTTTTGACACTCTTAATAACTTCACCAGTAAACTTTACTGTACCAACTCCAAGAGCTCGTCCTTTACCTGGGTTTCCAAGCCATCCCAAATAAAAACCAACTAACTGCCACATCGCATCAAGACCTAGGCATCCTGGCATCACTGGATCCCCTTTAAAGTGACATTCAAAAAACCAAAGTTCATCTTTAATATCTAGTTCAGCTTTTAATGAGCCTTTATTGAAAGAACCGTTGTTTTCGTTAATCTCAGTTATTCTATCAAACATAAGCATTGGAGGAAGAGGTAATTTGGCGTTTCCTGGACCAAAAAGCTCACCATTTCCACATGTTATGAGATCTTCATAGCTGTATGAGTTTTTTTTCATAATTTGAAGATCCTTAATACTTGATTTATTATTAATATAATATACAAATAGTTTAGAATTATTATAAAGAACAATGAATTTTAGCACTGATTTTATTAATAAATTAAGAGATTCTGGTTTAAGGCCAACAAAACAAAGACTTAAGATATGTGAAGTTTTGTTTAATACCGAAAAAACATTTCATTTTACAATAAATGATCTTGTAAAAATCATTAATGAAAAATTGAGTGAAAAAATATCACTAGCAACAGTTTACAATACTGTCCACGCATTCAAGAAAAAAGGCTATTTAAAAGAAATTTCAATCAATAGTGATAAAAGTTATTTTGATACCAATACTTCAGTTCATCATCATTTTTATGATGAAGATACTAATGAACTAATTGATTGTGATGAAAACACAATAGACACTGTGAATGTCAAAAATAATATCACTGGAAAAAAAATAAATTCAGTAGAAGTTTTGATTAAAGTTGCGAGTGATACTCAAAATCAAAATTAATTCAATTAAATCAATAACTTAAATTATACATTATAATTATTCTAAACTATTGACTTTTAGTTTAGAACCATTATATGTTCAGCATCATAAAAATAAGGAGAATAAAATGTCATTAAAAGGAACAAAGACAAAAGAAAATCTAGAGGCAGCATTTGCAGGTGAAAGCCAAGCAAACAGAAGATATCTATATTTTGCACAAAAAGCAGACATCGAAGGATACAATGATGTTGCGTCAGTATTTAGATCAACAGCAGAAGGTGAAACAGGTCACGCGCATGGTCACCTAGAGTATTTAGAAGAAGTTGGTGATCCAGCTACTGGTTTACCAATTGGTGAAACTAAAGCTAATCTAGCATCAGCAGTACAAGGTGAAACACATGAATATACAGACATGTATCCTGGTATGGCTAAGACAGCTAGAGAAGAAGGGTTTGAGGAAATTGCTGATTGGTTTGAAACTTTAGCAAAAGCTGAAAAATCTCACGCTGGAAAATTCCAAAAAACTTTGGAATCTATCAGCTAATAAATTTTTTTAGCGGGCAGAATCTTGCCCGCTAAATATATTCTAAAAATTTAATCAATTATAAACATGATAGAACAAATTAAATATACTTTAAAAGATTGGTTTAATGAACCAGTATTGATTATTTCTTTATCATTATTGATTGTTGTTGGTTTATTATTATGAGTAAAGAAGGAAGTTTAGACGCCCCTATTCGACATCCTATTGATTTCGAGCATCCTGATTTTTTAAATCCTGAAAAGTTAGATGCCGAAATGAGAAGAGCATTTGATATCTGCCATGGCTGCAGAAGGTGTTTTAATTTATGTGACTCGTTTCCAAAGTTATTTGATATGATTGATGAGTCTGAAAATGAGGATGTTGAAAGCCTAAAAAGCGAACAATTTGAACCCGTTGTTGATGCTTGTACTTTATGTGATATGTGTTTTATGACTAAATGTCCGTATGTGCCTCCTCATGATTTTGATTTAGATTTTCCTCACTTAATGTTGAGATATAGAACAGCACAAAAAAAATTAGGAAAATTGCCAAGTGTACCAACGCAATTAGCCCAAATAGACAGAAATGCGAAAATTGGGGTTATGTTTTCAAAATTAGTAAACTGGGCTTCTAGCATTAAAAACAAATTTTTTAGAAAAATTTTAGAAATTGTTGCAGGAATCGATAAAAGAGTTCAGCTACCAAAATATAATTCAGAAACTTTTTCAAATTTTTTTAAAAAAAATAAAGATAAAATAAATTTTCAAACTCCAAATAAAGATAGAAAGGTTGTAATTTATACAACCTGCTTTGTGAATTTTAATAAAAAAAACACAGGAGTTGCCGCTTTAAAAGTTTTGAAAAAGAATGGAGTTGAGGTTCAAGAGGCTTATCCAGGATGTTGTGGTATGCCTTTTTTAGAACAAGCAGATCTACCTAAGGTGGTTGAGCAAGCAAAAAAAGTATCTAAAGATTTATTAGAGTGGGTTGATAAAGGTTATAAAGTAATCACTCTAACAGCTAGTTGTGGTTTGATGTTAAAATTTGAATGGCCTCTACTGTTACCTAAAGATGAAAATATTAAAAGATTATCATCGAATGTAATGGATATTGATGAGTATGTTGTTGATATAGCAAACAATGAAGGATTGGCTGAGGGATTACAGGAGATAGATGGTGGAGTTACAGTTCACAATGCATGTCATGCAAGAGCTCAAAATATGGGTATTAAATCAAGAGACATGTTAAAACTTATTCCAAACGTTAAGCTAGATGTTGTTGAAAGATGTGCTGGTCACGGAGGCACGTTTGGTGTGATGAAAGACACTCATGATTTAGCAAATAAAGTTGGAAGACCAACCGCAAGACAAATTAAGAATAAAAATAATAAATACATGGCCTCGGATTGTCCGTTAGCTGGTAAACATCTAAAGCAATTGGAAGCGGATACAAACATTTCTAATGATGAGGCGTTACATCCTATCGAATTAATGGCAAAAAGTTATAGATTATGATCATGCCAAGAGAAAAAAGAGAAATTTTAAAAGAAGATATTATGCCTTTAGATGTTTATACAAAAAACAGAAAAGAGCTTAGAAAAAATATTGTAAACTTTAAAAAAGATAGAAGAATTGCACTAGGCCCATATGCTACTTTTTATTTTGAAAGTTATGAAACAATGTTGGCTCAAGTCCAAGAGATGCTTTACATTGAAAAAGGTGGTGACGAACAATTAAAAGATGAACTGGTAGCTTACAATCCTTTAATACCCAATGGAAAAGAGCTCACAGCTACGTTAATGTTTGAAATTGATAACCCAGTTTCAAGAGCGGCATTCTTAAGTAAAGTTGGAGGAATTGAAGAAAAAGTTTTTATTAAAATTGATGGTCAAACAATTAAAGCAATTCCAGAAGAAGATGTTGATAGAACTTCTGCAGAAGGAAAGGCTTCTTCAGTACAATTTATTCATTTTAAATTGAATGATGAACAAATCGAAAAGTTCAAATCAGATGGTGTGGAAGTTGAAATTGGGATTGATCACAAAGAATATTCACATACTACAAAACTAAGTTCAGCAAATTTAAGTTCTTTAGCAGCTGATTTTAGTTAATTAAGCCCCAAATATCATTAGTTTTAATCCATCCTTCATATTCTTCAGATTTAATTTTACACCATTTCTCCCGACACTTATCGACAATTAATAGTCTTCCCTTTTCAATTTGGGCTATAGGTTTTGCAAATGAAGATGGTTTTTTAAACAAAACTTTATTTTGAAGTGCGATAACTGAATTATTTTTTTTTAATTGTGAAATATGTATCCAACCACTATTGTTTTTTAAATCAATTATTCTTCTAAAATTTTCTTTTTTATCAATTTGTTTTAAGGGCAAGTTAATCTTTTTATAAACAAATTTAATATCTGATTCAAAACTTGGGCCATAACGAACATTTACTTTGTTTTTTTTTAAGGAAACAAAAGTTTCTTCAGCCACAGAAGAAGATATAAAAATTGTTAGACAAATTAGTGTGTAAATAATTTTATACATTAATTACATATACATTTTTTTCTTTTATTAAATTTTACTTTTCTAAAATTTAAATTTAACAAATCAAAAATTAAAATATAACCATTTAAATTTTTTCCAATATTTAAAATTTTTTTTAGGATTTCATTAGCCTGCATGGTTCCAATAATACCAGCAATAGTGCCAAGTATTCCCTCATATTCACAGTTTAGAATGTCGTCAGAGATAGTTTCTTCTTGATAAAAACATCTTAAACAAGGATCTTTTTTATTACTAAAATTAAAAGTAAATATATGGCCATCAAACTTACTTATAGCTCCTGTTACTAAAAATTTTTTATATTTTAAACTTATATCGTTAATTAAAAATTTTGTTTCAAAATTATCTGTGCCATCAATAATATAATCATATTTTTTGATAATCTTTATAAATTTTTTTTTATCTAATTTGAAATTATGAATATTAATTTTAGTTTTAGAATTAATACCAATTAACTTTTTTTTGGCTGCTTTAACTTTTAATTTCCCTAAATCTTTCTCATCATACAAAGTTTGTCGATGGATATTGGAAAGACCAACTATATCGTGATCTACAATTCCTAGAGATCCAACTCCTGATCTGGTTAAAAATTCTGCAACAGGGCAACCTAATCCCCCCATACCAATTATTAGTACTCTTGAGTTTAAAATTTTTTTTTGACCTAAAATACCAATATCTTTTAAAATAATTTGTCTTGAAAACTTCTCGAGTTGATTTTTACTTAATTTTGAACTCATTTTCCAGTTGAGCCAAATCCACCTTCTCCTCTAACTGTTTCAGGTAAAGTATCTGTTTCTTCTAAATCCATCTTAATAACAGGAGTTAAAATCATTTGAGCAATTCTATCTTTATTATTTATTAAAAAATCAGTATCACCATGATTGTAAAGAATAACTTTAATCTCACCTCTATAATCGCTGTCTACTGTTCCTGGAGTGTTCAATACACTAATATTGTTTTTAGCAGCTAAGCCAGATCTTGGTCTGATTTGAATTTCAAATTCACTAGGAAATGCAACAGAAATACCTGTTGGGACTAAACAAGAATTTTTTGGTTTTAGTGTTATTGCTTCATTTAAAAAAGCCATTAAATCCATACCTGATGCTCCGCTAGTTTTATATGCAGGCAACTCAACAGATGAGTCTAATTTTTTTATAAGAACTTTTGTCATTAATTTAATTGATTTATAATTCTATCAACTATTTCATCAGATATTTCAGATTTTTTTTTATAAGAAAGCTTTTCTTTTTTTTTGTCGCTGTAGTAAACGGTCACTTCATTGAAATCAGAACTAAAACCAATTTTTTTATTGGATACATCATTTGCAATGATCCAATCACAATTTTTAGTACTTAATTTTTTTTCAGCATTATTTTCAACGTTATCTGTTTCTGCCGCAAACCCTATAACAAGATCTGGTCTCATAGAATTATGGTTTGAAACATAACTCAATATATCTACATTTTTTTCTAAATTTAAATTAAGCGAATCTTGTTTTTTTATTTTATATTCGTATTTTTTATTAATTTTAAAATCAGCTACAGCTGCAGAAAAAACTGCTACATTAGCTGGCAAGTTTTTTTGAGTTTCTAACAACATTTCATCTGCTGTTTCAACTTCGATAAGTTTTATATCAGCATCAATTGTTAAATTAGTTGGACCAGAAATAAGGGTGGTATCAAAACCTTTTTTAGATAAAGATTTAGCAATTTCATACCCTTGTTTACCACTAGATTTATTTGTAATAAATCTTACAGGATCAATATATTCATTTGTTGGACCAGCTGTAACTAATGCTTTTAGTTTTTTACTGTTTTTAAGATTTAAGAAATAATTATTTATTTCATTAGAAATTTTATTAGGCTCAGACATTTTTCCTTCACCATATTCGCCACAAGCCATTTCCCCAATTTCTGGGCCAATAAGTTTATAACCATAACTTACTAGTTTTTTTAAATTTTGTTTTGTAGATTGATGCTCCCACATTCTGACATTCATTGCAGGCGCTAAATAAATTTCTTTATTTGATGCCAGTACTACAGTTGAAGCTAAGTCATCAGTAGTTCCTTGAGCTAATTTTGAAATAGTGTTTGCTGTAGCTGGAGCAATTAAAATAACATCTGCCCATCTTGATAAAGCGATATGATCCATTTCTGTCTCGTTTTCAACACTAAATAGATCGCTGTAAACTTTGCCTTGTGAAAGAGATGCAACTGAAAGAGGGGTTATAAATTCTTTAGCACTATTGGTCAAAATAGTTTTTATTTGTGCTCCATTCTTTTTAAAAAGCCTAATTGTTTCAAGACTTTTATAAGCAGATATTCCACCACAAATTATATAGAGAATTTTTTTGTCTATCAGATTTTTCATTTGCCGAATTAAAATACCAATAACCCTATAATTACAAGAACTAATAAACCAATAATAGATTGATTTCTAAAAGCTGTCATTTCAGATTTTTTATTATTTAAGGCTGTATAAGAATTTGAGTTTTGTGGAATTTGGCCACTAGCTAAAAATGTTAATGCTTGATTAGCTTTATCCATAATCTCGGGTAATTCTGGTAATTTTTTTAAAACTTCTGATGTGTTGTTTAAAGTATCCGTTATAGTATTTATTGGATCTTTTGTTTCTCTTAACCAATTCTCAAGCACTGGTTTAGATGTTGTCCATATATTTGTGTTAGGATTTAATTTTCTTGCAACACCTTCAACTACCACCATAGTTTTTTGCAACATTAATAATTGAGGCTGAGTTTGCATATTAAATTTTTCAGTTACATCAAACAATTGTTTTAGTAACTTACCACCAGATATATCTTTGACTGCTTGTCCAAATATAGGCTCTCCTATTGATCTTAAAGCTTGAGCTAAATCATCAATTGGAACATTATTTGGAACCAATCCAGCTACCAAATGTACTTCTGCTACTTTTCTATAGTCCCTCTGAATAAAGCCATATAAAATTTCAGCTAAAAATCTCTTACTAACCTTATCTAATCTACCCATTATACCAAAATCGATAGGAGCTATTTGACCACTATTATCAATAAAGATATTTCCTTGATGCATATCTGCATGAAAAAAACCATCTCTTACAGCATGTCTTAAAAAATGTTGAATAATATCTTCAGCAATTTTATTTGTGTCTAAATTTCTATTCTTTAATTCTTCCGTCTCTCTTATGGATACCCCATCAATCCAATCAAGGGTCATTACATTTTCACTAGTAAAATTCCAATAAATTTGAGGAACTTTAAAACCAGCATCATTTTTAGTATTTTCCGCATATTCATTAGCTGCTGCTGCTTCAAATCTTAAATCCATTTCAAGATTTGTTATTTCTTTTAATAAAAATACAACTTCTACAAGTTTTAATCTTTTTGTTTTTTTTACAAATGACTCAATAAAGAAAGCAAACAACATCATTGCATCAATTTCTTCATTAAATATTTTTTTGATATCTGGTCTTAGAATTTTTATTGCTACATCCTTAATAGTTCCATTATCATTAATTTTAGCTTTATGAACTTGAGCTATGGAGGCTGCTGCAACAGGTTCACTTAAATCTATTATTGAATTATACGTTTCTTCACCAAGGTCTTTTTTGATGATTTCTTGTGCTTGATTAATAGAAAAAGGTGGAAGACGATCTTGTAAATTTTCAAGTTTAGCTGAAAGCTCTTCTCCAATAATGTCAGGTCTAGTTGCCAAAAATTGTCCAAGCTTTATAAATGTCGTGCCCATAGACTCTAAAGAACTAGACAATCTTTCTCCTTCATTTGTATTAAGTTTTTGTTGATTATTTTTAGAAAACGAAATTGAGAGTAATTGAAATAATATTGTTACTGCAATAGGTGGTTTTTTAAATTTTGAAGCAATACTTAAAATGTCTGACTTTGCAACTTTTCTCCCTAATTTAAATAAGGTTATAAGTTTTTTGATCATTAATATTTCCATCCACTATGAATTGAAACTATCCCTCCAGAAAAGTTTCTGTAAGAGCAATTTTGAAATTTATTGTCTTTCATTAATTGAATTAACTCTTCCTGGTTAATAAATTGCTCTATGCTTTTAATTAAATATTCATACGGCTCTTTTTCGCCAACAACAAATTGACCAATAATTGGAATTAATTTTGAATAATTTTTATATATAAAATCAAGATTTGAGTTTTGTATTTTAGAAAATTCCAAGCATAAGTATCTTCCACCTGGCTTTAAAACTCTGAACGCTTCAGAAAGAGCTTTATTCAAATTTTTTGTATTTCTTAGTCCAAAACTAATAGTATAAAAATCAAATTTGTTATCTTCAAAAGGTAGTTTTTCTGCAGGAGAAATAACCCAATTAATATTTTTGTAACTAGAGAGCTTTTGTTTACCTTGGCTTATCATTCCCTTATTAGGATCTACACATGTAATTTTGCTATTTTTATTAGTACTGTCTAAATACAGCTTACCAATGTCACCTGTTCCACAAGCTACATCAATTAAGTTTTTATCCAAAGATGGGTTCATCATATTTATAAGACTTTTTTTCCAAAATCTATGAACTCCAAGCGACATGAAATCATTCATCAGATCATATTTACTGTAGACTTGATTAAATACACCTTCTACAAGGCCTTTTTTATTTTGAAGATATTGTTGCATAAAAAAAAATATATATTCAATATAGTGTGAAATGCCAGAATTACCAGAAGTAGAAATTGTAAGACAATCTCTTAACAAAAAGATTCAACAAAAAAAGGTTAAAAAAGTAATAATAAGAAATAAAAATTTAAGACTAAAAATTCCATCAAATTTTAATACCTATTTTTTAAATAAAAAAATAATTAAAGTAGGTAGATTTTCAAAATATTTAATTATTTATTTACCAAAAGATAATTACTGTTTAATTCATCTTGGGATGTCAGGCACAATTCATATAGTCAAAAATAAATCTGCTAATAAATTTACAAATACTAGTTTTTATAATTCTCCTTTTTTACCAAAAAAGCATAATCATGTAGAATTAATTTTTGAAAATTTTAAGATTATTTACAATGACCCAAGAAGATTTGGTTTTTTTCAACTTATAAAAAATAATGCAGATCTAGTTAAAAGATTTAGCCACTTAGGACCTGAGCCTTTTGATAAAAATTTTAATTTAAATTATGTATGTGATTTTTTTAAAGATAAAAATAAGGATATAAAAAATTTTTTACTTGATCAAAAATTTGTTTCTGGAATTGGAAATATTTATGCTAGTGAAATTTTATTCTTGAGCAAAATCAATCCATTTAAAAAAGTAAAATTATTAAGTAAAAAAGAATGTCAAAAGATAATAATCAATAGTAGAAAAATTTTGTTAAAAGCGATCAGCAAGGGTGGGTCAAGTATTAGAGATTTTAAAGATACATCTGGATCTAAGGGTGGATTTCAGAATGAATTTAAAGTTTATCAGCAGGAAGGATTGCGGTGTAAAAATAGAGGATGTTCTGATTTCATAAGAAAAAAAATAATCTCTAATAGATCAACTTTTTTTTGTGATTCTTGTCAAAAATAGCCAATTATTTTATTGACCACCATAAATTCTCAAGCTATACCCCTGCGGATATGGCAAACACAAAATCAGCAATTAAGAGAATTAGAAGAATTTCTAAACAAACTGCAGTTAATAAAGCAAGAAAAAGCAGATTTAGAAATGCTCTTAAAAAAATGAACCTTTTAATTGAAGATAAGAAGAAAGATGAAGCTTTAAAATTCTTGCCAAAATTGAATTCAGAATTGATGAAGATTGCAAAAACTGGGATCATTAAGAAGCAAAATGCCTCAAGAAATGTTTCTAGAATAACCAAAAAAATTTCTGCAATTTAAATTAAAACGCCTGAGCGATTATTAATAAACAACCTAGAGTACTCACATCATATATTAAAATTTTATTTTTATTTTACTATATCTAGACTTGGTAAATAAAAATTATTTTTTGATTCAATCTACAAACGATTCAATCTGTGTTTGATTCAAAAATAAAATTTTGTAAAAAAAATAAAATTTAATTTATTTTAAATCTAAAACTAAATCTACAATCATAGATTTTATTTTTTTTTTAAAAAAAATATTAAATTGTTGCAAATTTTTTTAATTAGTTCTAACTGAGATTTTCCTAAACGTTATGAATAAATCTACAAATATAAACAATTTAAATAGTTTTAAGTCTGAAAACTTTGATTGGAATTTAGTTCAATCTGAAATGAAAAATAAGCTTGGACAGGATGTTTATGAAAGTTGGCTTAAAAAAATTACTTTTGTAGATGAGTTTAACAACTATTTATTATTATCTGTTCCAACAAGATTTATCAGAGACTGGATTACTTCAAGATATTTAGATCAAATTTTACAAATTATACGTTTATATAAAAAAGATATTATTAGAATTGAATTTAAAATTGACGACAAAAATACAAATCAAAATTTAGAAAATCCGAATGCTAGTGAAAAAATACCAGACATAAATGAAAATATTTCGTTCATTAAAGACTCTTATCTTCAATATAATCGAATAGATCCAAATAAACGGTTTGATAATTTTATAACTGGAACTAGTAACAAGCTTGCTTATGAAGCATCATTAAAAGTTTCTGAAAACATATCTCATTATAATCCGCTTTACATTTATGGTGGTGTTGGAATGGGTAAGACTCACCTTTTAAATTCAATTGGAATTGAACTTAAAAAAAATAACAAGGTAATGTTTATATCAGCAGAGCGATTTATGTATCAATTTGTAAAATCGATTAAAGCTAATGATATGGTTAAGTTTAAAGAGTATTTTAGAAATACAGATATTTTACTAATTGATGACATTCAGTTTATAAGTGGTAAAGAAGCAATGCAGGAAGAATTTTTCCATACATTCAATGCATTATTAGATAAAGGTTCTCAAATAATTGTATCAGCTGACAGAGCTCCAAATAAATTATCTAGAATTCAAGATAGAATTAAATCTAGATTTTCTGGTGGTTTAGTAGTCGATATTCAAAAACCAGATCTTGAGCTTAGAAAAAAAATTGTTGAAATGAAAACTGAAGAATTAAATAATCTGTATGCAGATCAATTGCATGTATCAAAAGAGATACAAGATTTTATAAGTACAGAAATTACAGCAAGTATTAGAGAGTTAGTTGGGGCAATCAATAGAGTAGTTTCATTCTCTAGAATCTACAACAAAGTTCCAAATTTGTCTGAAACAAAGGTTGTTTTAAAGGACTTATTAAATTTAGCTGAAAATAAAGTAACAATAGATTTGATCCAAACTACAGTTTGTAAATTTTTTAAGATCAGTAAAAATGAAATGTTATCTTCAAGAAGATCTAGATATTTAGTCCGACCTAGACAAACTGCTATATATTTAACTAAAATTTTAACCTCTAAATCTTTACCTGAAATTGGAAGAGAGTTTTCAAATAGAGATCACACAACTATAATTCACTCAGTTAAGACTATTGAGAAAATTAAAGAAAAAGACTCAGAAATGGTAGATAATATTAATAAACTTAAAAATCAGATATTATATAATAATAAAGATAATGAAATTTAACGTAAACCAACAAGACCTACAACAAGCACTAAATTATTGTCAAGGTGTCATTGAAAAAAGAAGTACACTTCCGATATTGTCTAATATTTTATTAGATGCAAGTAATTCTAAATTAACAATAACAGCTACAGATTTGGACTTAATATTTATTCACCAATTAAACAATGTTGAAGTTTTGGAAGAAGGCAGAACAACAACGACTTCTTCAATTATGTATGACATCATAAGAAAATTTTCTTCAGGTAAAAAAATAAATCTATCTTTGACAGATATTAGTAAACTACAAGTCGAGTCTGAAAAATCTATTTTTAATTTAAACTGTATTAGTGCATCAGAGTTTCCTCTTACAGATGAAAATTTTAATCAAAATGAATTTGTAATTAAATCTAA
Organism: Candidatus Pelagibacter sp.; assembly: GCA_017880265.1. Next base: position 13,406 of record JAFJTK010000120.1, read on the forward strand.
GCAGCTTTTAAAATTATTAAATAAATGTAAATTTTCAGTTTCTAATGATGAAACAAGACATTATCTAAGTGGAATTTATTTTCATCAAACTGAAGTTGAAGATAAAAATCATTTAACTGCTGTTGCAACTGATAGCCACCGAATGTCTATTTCAAAAATAAGATTAGATGAAAAAATTGATTTTGAACCAATTATATTACCAAAAAAAACTATTTTTCAACTATGTTCACTTCTAGAAAACTATGATGGAGACGTTAAAGTATCTAATATCAAATCAAAAATTAAATTTGAGTTAAATAATAGTGTTTTAATTTCAAAACTTATTGATGGAAAATTTCCTAATTACATTCAAGTAATACCAAAAAATAATCAAAAAAAATTAGAAATAGATTTAAAATTATTTTTAAATTCTGTTGATAGAGTAGCTTCAGTTTCTTTAGACAAAAAAGATGGGGTAAAATTTAATTTATCAAAAGACACATTAGATCTATCAGTTAACAATACTAATAGCGGTGATGGTAAAGAGACATTAAATGTGAAATTTGACCACGATTTAGAAATAAGCTTTAATTCAAGATACTTAATTGATGTCGCTTCACAATTAGATGGAGAAAAAGTTGAGATATTTTTTAATGACACAGGTTCACCAGCCTTAATTAAAGATCCAGGAGATTTTGATAGTATATTTGTAGTGATGCCGATGAAAGGTTAATTTAATAAATCAAGTTCCTTATAAATATTATTTTCTAAAATTTTAATAAATTCTTCTTTAGGGTAACCAGCTATTATAGGTTGCAAGATCGAAATAGTTATTGTTTGATTAATATTCTTTTGACCTTTTTTGGGCCAAACATAACCAGAGTTTATTGCAACTGGCTGACAAGAAATTTTTAACTCTTCGTAAATTCTTGATGCACCTTTTTTAAAAGGAGGTCTTTCATCTGGCAAAACTCTTGTGCCCTGTGGAAAGATTATCAAAGGTCTGTCAGATTCTTTAATCATTTTTGATATATCTTCAAAAAACCCTAAGTTATCTTTGGTAACTTTATTTCTTTTAATTGATATTGATCCAATTTTCTTTAGATACCAGCCAAAAATTGGAATTAAAAGTAGTTCTTTCTTTAAAATAAAAACTGGCGAATTAAATATAGTTTGAAGATAAAACGTTTCAAACATTGATTGATGTGATGCTGCAATAAAGAACTTTTTATCATTTAAAATATTTTCCTTACCTTTAATTATTATTTTTGTATTTAAAAAAAACTTTAGACAAAAACTTGTCCAATAACCCATCAGCTTACCACCAAATAAAACAACTTTTTGAGGAAGAAAAAAAGCAGGTAAAAAAATTATGGAAATAATTATTATTCCACTAAAGAAAAAAATTGAAAAAATAGTGTTTCTAATCATTTTTATCAGAAGCTAAACTATATCTTTAAGCTTCTGTCTTTTATTAATAACTTTAATTTTTGAGTTTTTGATCAGTATTTCTATTGCCTTAGGTCTTACATTATAATTTGAACTTAGTGACATTCCATATGCACCAACATCACAAATAACAACCAGGTCTTTTTCGGCTAATTTTTGAAAATTATTTATAGTTAAAAACTTATCAGTACTTTCGCAGATCGGACCAACAAATTCATATGTTTTCTTAACTTTTTTTTCAATCTTCAAAGCTGGAATTATTCTGTGTTTAGAATTATATAATGCAGGTCTCATCAAATCGTTCATTGCAACATCAAGTATTATAAAATTTTTTTTATAGCCTTCTTTAATATAAATAATTCTAGAAATTAATGTCCCAATATTTCCTACAATAGATCTACCAGGTTCAAAAATTATTTTAGAATCATGGTTTTTTAAAAATTTTTGAATATTTTGTGAATATTTTTTTAGATTTAGTATCTTCTTATCATTTTTATAATCTATTCCCATTCCTCCTCCCAGATCAATATATTCAAAGGAGTGATTAGTTTTTTTTATAATTTTATTTAGTGCATTGAGCATATTTTCATATGGTTTTACATCGAGTATTTGACTACCAATATGAACACTTAAACATTTTAAATTTAAACTCTGAGATTTTTTAATATATTTAGTTAGTTGTAAAAATTCTTTTTCACCAATACCAAATTTATTTTCTTTTTTACCAGTAGAAATTTGACTCAAAGTTTTAGCATCTACATTTGGATTGAATCTAATACCTACAGAAACATTTTTTTTATTTATTTTGGCAATTCTTTCTATTTCAAAAATTTCACTTTTTGACTCAGCATTAATCAAAAGTATTTTTTTATTAATAGCAAAATTAATTTCTTCAGAGGTTTTACCTACACCAGAAAAAACAATCTTATTAGGTTTAATTCCAGCTTTAAGTGCTTTCATTAATTCACCTAAAGACACCACATCTGCGCCAAGACCAAATTTTGCAATTTCTTTAATCAAATTTACATTTGTATTTGATTTAATCGCAAAGCAAATTAAGGGTGAAAAGGCTTTAAAATTTTTTTTAAAATTATTGATATTTTTTTTTAACTCAAGATAAGAGTAACAATAAGATGGGGTACCAAATTTTTTAGCAATATCCTCTATTTTTACTTTATCAATTGTTAGTTTTTTTTTGATGTATTTCATTAAGCCTTATTTTTAAGGATTGTTATCTTTTCAACTTTTTGCTCCGGGTCTTTGTATTCAGGATCTCCTTTTTTTCCACAAGAAGCTAGCAAACAACAAACTAGAAAAATAAAGGTAATTTTTTTAATCATTTTTGTTTCTTATATTTCATTATCATTTTTTTGATATTATCAAAAGCGGTTCCTCCATAAGATTTTTTTGAATTTACAGAATTCTTTAAATCAAACACTTTTAAAACGTCGCTAGTTAATTTTGGTTCAATTTTTTTCAATTCTTCTAAGCTTAGTTCATTGAGCTTCTTTTTCTTTTTTTCAGCTAAGTTAACAACCGAGGCTGTTTTTTGATAAGCTTTTCTGAAAGACATTGAGTGATTCTTGACAAGATAGTCTGCCAAATCTGTTGCAGTAATATAGCCATAGTTTGCAAGCTCAATCATTTTTTTTTTGTTAGGGCTAGAATTTTTTAATATTTCATCAAAAATTTTAAGACAGTTGATTAAAGTATCATTAGACTTAAATACAATTTCTTTGTCGTCCTGAAGGTCTTTAAAGTAAGATAGTGGTAGACCTTTCAAAATTGTAAGCATTGAAAATAAATTTCCATAACTACTTCCAGATTTTCCTCTCAAATATTCTAATAAATCAGGGTTTTTCTTTTGGGGCATTATTGATGACCCAGTTACAATTTTGTCTGAGAGGTTGATTAAATTAAAACCATCTGAACTCCAGATAATAAGTTCTTCTGCAATTCTTGATATATGCATCGAACAAACAGAGACACTATACAAAAAATCTAAAACAAAGTCTCTGTCAGAGACCGTATCAATTGAATTGTTTGTTGGTTTTTTAAATCCAAGTTTTTTACTA
>JAFJTK010000184.1 GCA_017880265.1 Candidatus Pelagibacter sp.
ACTTCAAAAGCGCTAGCTGGACAATTATCGCCACAAGAAGCTTTAGATGAAGTTGCTAAAGAGTGGGAAGCAATTGTTAAAAGAGTAGGTAAAAAAGCAGTACAAGATGCCTACGCTGTTGGTGTAAAAATGGAAGACAACAAGTTATAATACTAACTTTGATTACATGGCCACTTTTTAAAAGTGGCCATGTATAGTACAATCAATTAAACATTCATGAACTTTAAACATAAATACGTTTTTTTATTTCCTGGTTTATTTGTTCTTATAGGTATTTTAATATTTCCAATTATTTTTGTGGTCCGTCTAAGTTTGTCTGGGTGGAATAGTTATAATGGTCTTAATTTTATAGGTCTTGAAAACTATATAAGATTATTCACAGATGACCCTAGATTCTGGCAATCATTTTTAAGATTAAGTTTCTTATCAGTTACAACAGTTATTCTTCAATATGTAATCGGGTTTGCTTTAGCGCACATGGTTTGGAAAGATATTAAGTTTCAAAGATTTTTTAGAGTTTTATTTTTAATTCCAATGATGACGACCCCAGTGATCATGACTGTTATTTGGAGAACTTTTTTTCATGAGTCTCTTGGACCAGTAAATGACATTTTGTCTAACTTTGGAATGTCACCTAAATGGTTAACAGACCCAGTTCTTGCTAAATTTACGGTAATTGTCGTTGAAGTATGGCAATGGACACCATTCATGTTTTTGCTTTTATTAGCAGGCCTTTTATCATTACCTAAAGAGCCTTTTTTAGCAGCAGCAATAGATGGTGCTAGTCCAGTGAGAAAGTTTATCTATGTTACCTTTCCTTTAATGGCACCAATTTCAATTGGAGCAATCATTATTAGATTGATTGAAGCATCAAAGATTATGGATACAGTTTATGTTTTAACCTCAGGTGGTCCAGGTACAGCAACAGAAACATCAAGCTTTTATATATTTATTAAAGGTCTAAGAGAGTTTCAAATGGGATACGCGGCCTCCATGTCATTCACTTATTTAATAATAATGATCATCAGTTTAACTGTGATTGCAAAAGTACTAACCAAATTATTACTAAAAGATTAAAATGGGAAAATTATATAAATTTTTAAAATATTTTTTTATTACATTCTGGGCTGTGTTTGTTGTTGCACCTTTTCTTTGGGCAATTTCAACATCGTTTAAAGATTTTAATTCAGTTAATGGAGGAGCAACTTATATTCCTTGGGTTGACTTTGAACCAAAATTAGAGGGATGGAAAGTTTTAATTAAATCACCTGCAAATGGTGGAGTTGATATAGTAGAGCCTTATTTTAATAGTTTGTTTGTAACATGTACAGCAAGCCTTATAAGTATAGTGCTTGGAACTTTATCTGCTTATGCTCTATCAAGGTTTACCTTCAAAGCTGGATTTGTAAAAAATAATGACATTACATTCTTTTTTATTTCCCAAAGAATTATGCCACCAATTGTTTTATCAATCCCATTCTTTTTATTTTTAGGTGCAATCAATTTATTAGATAGTTTGATTGGATTGATAGTTGTTTATATCGTTTTGTTAATGCCTATAGCAGTTTGGATTATGGTTGATTTCTTTAATAAGGTTCCAAGAGAAATTGATGAAACTGCATTAATAGATGGATGTAATCCTTATCAAGCATTTTTTAAAGTTGTACTGCCAAACTCTATACCTGGATTAATTGTAGCTGGAATGTTTTGTATAATATTTGGATGGATTGATTTTTTCTTCGCATTTATTTTAACTTTTACAGAGGTACAATTACTGCCAGTTAAAATTGTTGCTTTAAATTCATCTATAACACCTTGGTGGAGCTTATCAGCATCTGCTCTGGTATCAGTTGCCCCACTAATCATTGTGGCATTTATCGTAGAAAGATATTTGTCAAAAGGAAATTTGTCAGGAGCTATTAAATAATGAATTTAGTTGCTGAGAATTTATCTTATAAACCAGATGAGCAATTTCATCTTAATGAAGTGTCTTTCAATTTTAAGAAAGGAAATATTTATACAATTCTTGGAAGAACTTTGTCAGGCAAAACGACTTTATTGAAAACTATAGCTGGATTATTAACGCCAGATTCGGGTGCAATGCGTTTTGAGGATAAAGATTTTTTAAAAGTTCCAGTCTGGGAAAGAAATATCGCAATGGTTTACCAGCAATTTATTAACTACCCTCATTTAAACGTTTTTGAGAACGTCGCTTTCCCGCTTAAACAAAGGAAAGTAGATGACAAGGAGATAAGTGATGTGGTTTTAAATTCTCTCAAATCAGTTGGCCTAGAAGGTTATGAAAATAGAAAGATACAAGAATTATCTGGTGGGCAACAGCAAAGAGTTTCTCTTGCAAGATCTTTAGTAAAGAATGCAAAGATATTATTGTTAGATGAGCCTTTAGTGAATTTAGATTATAAATTAAGAGAACAATTAAGAGAAGAATTTAAAAATATTTTTTCACAAGGTCTTTCTGAAGAGAGCATTGTTATATTTTCAACAACAGATCCTAGAGAAGCTATGGAGTTGAATGGTGAGGTTATTGTGCTCGATGAAGGAAAAGTTTTACAAGTTGGACCTGCAAAAGAAATTTTTGAAAACCCAAAGACATTAAAGGTTGCAGAAATTTCTAATGATCCACCGATGAATATTTTGCAAGCAAATATGGACTCTAATAAAATTAAGTTTGAGGGAATAGAAGTGGATGTTCCTAATCATTTTAACAATGTTAAAGATAAAAATTTTAATTTAGGTATTAGAGCGTCTAATATTGAATTAAGTGATAATGGCTTTGAGTTTGAAGTAGAGCTAGCAGAAATAAGTGGCTCAGAAACATTGCTTCATCTTAAAAGAGGCAATGCAAAAATTATTACTTCTATTGAGGAAGTAATGAATTTTAATATTCATGATAAAGTTAAACTTAATTTTAACATTGATAAAGTTTATGCTTTTAATGAAGAAGGTATTTTAGCTTCATCCCCTTTTGGAGGCTCATATGTCTAAAATTGATTTAAATAATATTTCACATTCCTATAATCCAAATGTTCCAAATCCTGTATATGCGTTAAATCCTTTTTCCATGACTTGGGAAAATGGAAAAAGATATGCAATTTTAGGACCATCAGGATGTGGAAAAACAACGATGTTAAATATTGTATCTGGTTTAGTTAGACCTTCTGCAGGTAGTATTTTATTTGATGACAAAGATGTAACCGATTTAAAAACTGAAAGCAGAAATATAGCTCAAGTTTTTCAGTTTCCAGTGATTTATAATACAATGACAGTTTATGAAAACTTAGCTTTTCCGTTAAAGTGTAGAGGCTTTTCAAAAGATAAAATTGATGAAAGAGTAAAATCTGTTGCAGATACTTTAAGCTTACAATCATTTTTAAATTCACCCGCAAGAAAATTAACTGCAGACCAAAAACAATTAATATCTCTTGGAAGGGGATTAGTTAGAGAAGATGTGGCGGCGGTTTTAATGGATGAACCCTTAACTGTAATTGATCCAGATTTAAAATTTAGATTAAGAAGAAAGCTAAAAGAGATCAATGAGGAATTTAAAACAACTTTGGTTTATGTTACTCACGATCAAAACGAAGCAATGACTTTTGCTGATAATATAATTGTTATGAGTGAAGGTGAGGTTGTTCAGACTGGAACTCCTAAAGATCTTTTTGAAAGACCAAATACAACCTTTGTTGGTTATTTTATAGGCTCACCTGCTATGAATTTATTTGAAACAGAAGTAGTTTCTCAATCTGAAGTGAAAATTGGGTCTGTAAAAATTAAAACAAGCACTGATCTTTCTAAGATAAAAAATAAAAAAATTAAACTTGGTATTAGATCAGAATTTATTGACGTTATTGAAAAAGAAGGTGAGAACACTGTAAAAGCCAAAGTTAAAAAGATCGAAGATTTTGGAAACTTTAAATTACTAACAGCAGTTGCAGAAAATTTTATAATTAAATCTAAAATAGATCGTGAAAAACCAATTTCAGAGGGTGAAATAAATCTTCATATACCCTCTGAAAAATGTTGTGTTTATGAAAATGAAAAACTTATTTAATTCAAAAAGGAATTAAATAATTCTTTCTATAAACCAATATAACCCAACAAAAGCTATCACGAGCGACATAGGTTTTGTTATTTTTGTGTCATACCATTTTTGTTTCCCATAAGGTAATGCTAGCAATAGATAAGCAATTAAAATGACAGCGACTTGCCCCAACTCTACTCCAACATTAAAAGATATT
>JAFJTK010000186.1 GCA_017880265.1 Candidatus Pelagibacter sp.
GCTAATCTAAAATAAAATGTCCTTAATTGAGGAAAAATAAACTTTTTAGGTAACCCTTTATAAATCTTTGAGATATCAAGTTCTTTACTATTGGATGAAAACACTAATTTAGATAACTGTTTTCCAGTCCAAGGAGCCGCACTCACCCCTACACCGTTATAGCCAAATCCATAATAGATCTCTTCATTATCAATTTTGCCAATGGATGGAGTAAGCTTTTGAGATAAGGCAATTAATCCTCTCCAGTTATAATCAATTGTAACATTAGACCATTTAGGGAAAATATTTTTTAAAAACTTTTCCATTTTTTTAGACATAGCTAAATTTGACTGGTCACTTCCAGTTAAATCTCCTCTAGTTCCAAATAGAATTCGATTATCTGGTAGCTTTCGATAATAATACAAAAGGTTTTTAGTGTTAGCGATCGGTGAAAATGTTTTAAAGTTATGAGCATTTAGTTCATCCTCATTAAGTTTTCTAGTTACAATTATATTGGAGATAACTGGTAATACTCTTCCATCCATTTGAGGGATTAAGCCTTCTTGATAAAAGCCATTGGTTGCAACTACTATTTTTTTAGATCGAATAGATCCCTCTTTGGTTCTTAAAACATAAGAGCCATTTTCTTTATCTATTTTATCCACTTTAGTGTGTTCAAATATTTTCAATTTTTTGGATAAAGCATATTTTGCAATCCCATTAACAAATTTAAGAGGATTGATTGCAAAGCCAGGTTTATAAGAAAAAGCTCCATATTGTTCAGTGCCTCCATGTCCAATTTCATTGAATTCTTCTTTTGAATAAATTTCAGTTTCAATGCCAAACTCAGATTTATAAACTTCAGCTTGTTCTTTGATTTGCTCAAACTTATTTTTATGATGAGCGACAACAAAATTATTGTTCCCTGTTACATCACAATCAATATTATATTCTTTTATGATATCTCTAGTGTGGTTTGAACCCTCTACAGAATTTCTAAAAAACTTTTTTGTCTCCTCCATTCCATAAATTGATTGCATCTTTTTAAAAGACATCTTGCTTGGAGGTAAGCAATTAAATCCAGCATTTCTTGATGATGCACCCCATCCTATTTTTCCAGCTTCAACTAAAATGACATCTAATTTATGATTTTCGATTAAATTAATTGCACAAAGTAATCCTGTGTATCCACCACCTATTACTACAATTTCTGAATTAGTATCTTTTTTAAGTCTATCTATTTCTAAATTTTCATTTGAAGTATCTTCCCAATAACTACTAATGGGAGTATCAAATTTATAAATATCAGAATGATAAATATTTTTCATTTATCTTTTTTTCCAAACTATTTTTTTTGTTAAAAAATCTATTATTAGCTTATGTGTCTAGTAACTTAATTTCAAATTTAATTTTTTAAATTTATTTCTAAAACTAAAAAACAACTTATTATGGTTTCCAGTATCTTTTTTAATAGTTTGTTGCCATAAATGTACCATTTCATGAGATAAGGTATTTAAAAATTCCATCTTATTTTTATATTTTGGCATCATCTCTAGCACAAAAAAATTAGTCCCTTTTCTATATGATATATATTCTACACATTGACCAGAGCCTCTTACAATTCTTTTAATTTTAACATCATTAAAAGGATTGAGCTCATTTTTAAATAAAGATTTATTAAAAATCTTAAAGTAAGTTCTTATATCTTTAAATGTTGTTTTATATTTAGCTTCACTATCAGCGGTTTCTCGTAAAATTCTTTTTTTAGTTCTGACAATATAGTTATCTTTGATTTTCTTCTTTTTGGGCATAATGATGAATCGGTAAAATTGTTAATCTAATGTGTATAATTCGGGTATCTAATACTAATTCAAAAACTTACAAGTTAAAAAAAGTAAATATTCAGAATTAAACGATGTTATTCCCTCTAAATGAGTAGCTAGTATTTAAACAAAAAGTAACTACATGTAGAGCTCAATAAGTCTGCTCTTCTATAGAACCCTAGTCCCGCACCTTACAATAAGTAACACAGAAAAATATTATGATTATAAAAGAAGTTTCGAAATTACCTGCTCTCCTGCCTGCAATAATTTTACCTGTAAAAAAAAATAACATTTTTACTATTAAAATTGATAAATCGATTGAGATTGTTGTTGTCTCTAAACCAAGATCAATAAATTCTCATCAAGAAAACGTTGGTATTATTTTAGAAGAAAAGAAAATTTTAAAAATTTTATCAAAAAGATACAAGCATGTATTAATCACTAAAATCAGTACAGAGAGAGATTTACAAAGATTAGTTGCTCGTAAACCTGATTTAGTATTTTCAGGTGTTAAATATTTCTTATTTAAAGAAAAAACTATATGGCTAAATGATTATTTGGATCAATTTCATATTCCTTACATTGCATCTAGTGTTAAAGCTCTTGGAAATGAAAGTGATAAAAACAAAGCAAAAAAAATTATTAAAATGAAAAAAATTGATACAGCTGATTTTTTTGTTACCAATCCTGGTGAATATTTAACAAAAAATTCAGTACCCATTAAATTTCCATTATTTATAAAACCAGTTATTGGTGGGGATAGTAGAGGAGTTGATAAAAACTCAATTGTTTTTAATTTTAAAAATTTCGTTTCAAAAGTGCTTGATATTAAAAATAAACAAAATTCATCTTCTTTGGTAGAAACTTATTTATCTGGAAAAGAGTATAGTGTAGGTATTTTCGAGGACAGTATCGATGGTAGTTTAGTTGCTATGCCCATTGAAATTATTGTTAAGAAAAATTCTAATGGTCATTGTATTTTAGATTTTGATATCAAAAAAAATGATGAAGAAAAAGTAATTGCTGTATCGGACAATAAAATTTTTAACCAACTATCAAAAATTGCAAAGAAATCTTTTAAAGCTTTAGGCGGCAAATCTTTAGGTAGAATTGATTTTAAAATGGATCACAAAGGGGTTCCCCACTTTATTGAAGCAAATTTAATGCCAGGTCTTCTTAAGGGATATTTTTATCGAGCCTGCAAGTTAAACCTCAATATAAGTTATGATGAAATGATTTTAAGAATTGCAAATAATGGATTAGCTTCTAATTAAATTAGCAATCATCAAACAGTTTGAAATAATCATGTGTTTTAATTTAAAGTTTACTAATTTCTTAAGTAAGTTTTTTTGAAATTAAAGCAATCTTGGAACACTATCGCATTGAAACACTGTATTAGATTGACCAGATCCATCAGAATTTAATACGGTATAAGCCATAGTACCTAAATGACGGTGTAAAGAGATTTTTGCTAACCCATTTAATTCTGCTTGAATTAAAAAAGGAGTAAGACGAGTAAATGTAAATTGATAACCATTCCGCTCAATCATCATTTCTCTTGATACAGATACTTCAAAGTACTTAATATTATCAGAGCTTTTAACACACCTTAGAAATATCCAATCCTCATCATTTGCGTTTGCAAGATTAGTAAACAAACTTAAAAAAAAAATAAAAAAAAATATTTTCATACTTTTTGAATTAACGAAGCACTATTGTTTGTGGGTTTATTTACATCCTTTGATACTTCATGAAAGATAAGATCAGGTTTATTGCATTCTTTTAAGAAAGCTGAACCTTGTAATTCTAAATTTAAATATCGATTTATATCTGTTTGATTAAGAATAACCGGTTGGCGGTGATGAATTTCGCTAATGTTATCTTTAGCCTCTTCTGTAATTAAACAAAATTGATCGTCTTCATAGATTCCTGCAAAAAATATAGGGTTTGTATCTTTTCTTGTAAAGTAATGTGGAGTTTTTTCTTTTTCTTCTCTTTTCCATTCATAAAAACCATCTGCTACTGCAACACATCTATTATTCTTAATTAATTTTTTAAATGAAACCTTTTCATCAATGGTCTCTAATCTTGCATTAATTAAAGCTTTAAAATCTTTATCCTTAGCCCACCCTGGAATTAAGCCCCATTTAAGTGCTTCTAATGTATTTCCATTTTTATATTTTTTAATCACTGGAAGCTTTTGATAAGGATGAGCGTTATAATTCTCATTATCTTCTACCTGAATAGCTGACTTTACTAATTTGCTAGTTTTAGTAACTGGATTTTTAACGACATATCTTCCACACATACTTTTATTTTAGCAAATAGAATAGATTAAGTCGATACGGTGGTTTTATGCATATTGGCCCGCAACATAACCAGAAGACCAAGCCCACTGAAAATTATACCCACCTAAATGTCCAGTTACATCCACAACTTCACCAAT
>JAFJTK010000188.1 GCA_017880265.1 Candidatus Pelagibacter sp.
CATTAGCAGGCGATGAAATTGACTGAATAATAAAAATACTGTTTCCTCTTATATTTTCATTAATCTCAACATAAATTTCTCCATCAGAAAAGTTTCTGATGCTAGAATTTACCAATTTAGATTTTAAATATTTTGCAATATTTTTACTAAGAGGCTTATTACTGTTACCGGATAATAATTTCATTAAAAACCTAATTAAGCATAATTATTGATATATTTCTACCATAATCATCATGATTTAATCTTAAAGCTCTTCTTGCACTAAAAAATTTATTTGTTTTATCAAAAGTATCAATTCTTAAAATATCTATATTTTTAATCTTAATGGTTTTAAGTGATGCATATATATACTTAGTTAAATCAAAGTATAATCTATTTTTTTTATTCTTAAAAAATATATAATTTTTTTTATCTTTTTTAATAAACTTTCTTTTAAAATCTTGTTTAACTTCATAATTTTTTTGAGAAATAGATGGACCTATAGCAGCTGTAATATTTTCTAATTTACACCCTTTTTTGATCATGAACTTGATTACTTTAGCAATAATGCCTTTAAATGCTCCTTTCCACCCAGCATGAATTGCTGCTATCATCTTCATTTTATCTTCATAAATTAGTATTGGGGCACAATCAGCAGTAAGAACGCCTATAGGAAAATTTTTTTTATTAGTAATTATAGCATCAACCTTAGGTTTCTCTTTGTTGTTATATGCCTTGTCAATGAAAACAAACTTATTGCTATGTATCTGATGAACTAAAAAAATATTTTGTGCTTTTTTACTAATTTTTTTTTTAACTATTTGTAAGTTTTTTTTGATATTTTTCTTATTATCTTTTGAGCCTGGGCCACAATTTAAACTTTTGTAAATATTTTTAGAGTGACCACCAACACTATTAAAAAAGCAATGTTTTAGGTCTTTTATTTTTGCTAATTTTTTTGATCTAATCAATTTCAAACCCTGTTTTAAATTTATTTTTTTTCTTTTTTATTAACATTACTTTAAATAGTTCACCCATTTGTTTTTCATCAATAAGTCTTCTTATTCTATAAAATAAATCTGATTTTTCAGAAAAAGTTAAATTTTCACTTATAATCTCAGCTCTTTGAACTATCCCCATACTTGTCAAAAATTTCTTATGGTTGCTAATTATAGAACTTAATTCATCGAATTGATTAGTAAATTTTTTAAATAAATCGAAGTTAATATTGTATGTTATGTCAGTTTCTCCAATATTTTCTAAAATATTAGAATATTTGTGATTTTTGATAGCCTGCAAAGTTTCACGCATTTTAATATCTAAATAGCCATAATCAATTATTAATATTCCACCATCATTTTTTTTTATTAAGTTACAAATATTTTTTAAATATTCAAATGAACTTGGTGAGTATTCAATAATTTCTTGTTGTTTTGAAATAGCAAAATTTAAATTTTGCTCAATTTTTTTTATATCTGCTGGCTGATCTTTAAATTCAGCTTTTCCTTCTTCATTAAAATTAACAAATCTTTCAACCCAACCTTCTTTTTTTTTAAAAAACTGCTTAATAGGAAGTGCATCAAAAAATTCATTAGCTAAAAAAATAGTTGGATAGGAATTATTAGTATTTATATCCTCAATCCAAATTATGTTTTCAGACTTTAAACTTAATTTTTGTTTTTTTTTCAATAGTTCACTTTTTTCATGAATTTGAAAATTACAGTTAAGAAAACATTCTGGAAAATTTTTTAATGTTTCAATTATAACTTTCATCATTTCACCATTTCCAGCTCCAAATTCTAATAAGTTAAATTTTTTTGGTGATCCTAGACTTTTCCAAAAGGTTACTATCCAGATTGCTATTATTTCTGAAAAGACTCTTGTAATATTTGGAGCAGTAATAAAATCTCCTTCTTTTCCAAAGGGATTTTTTTTCATGTAGTATCCATCAACTTTGTCGTAAAGAGCAAATTCTATAAATTGATCTAACGGTAAATCTCTATTATTTGTTTTCATTTTTAAGGTAAAAGATAGCCATTCCAATAGATGCAAATACTAAACTAATTATTTGGCCCATAGTTAAACTCAAAATTAAATAACCTATTTGTTCATCTGGAACTCTAAAAAACTCAATAAAGAATCTAAATATAGAATAAAAAATTAAAAATAATCCTGAAATTAAACCAGGTTTGTTTAAATAGTTTTTATTTGTAAAATAAATTAATATTATAAACAAAATTAAGCCTTCTAAAATTGCCTCATATAATTGTGATGGGTGTCTGGATAAATTATCTACTTTAATAAAAATTACTGACCAAGGTACATCTGAGACTGTTCCATAAAGTTCTGAATTTATAAAATTAGCTAATCTACCAAAAAAAATTCCAACTGGAGCAACTAACGATACTTGGTCTAAATAAAAAAATGGATTTTGATTATTTTTTTTTGCAAAAATGAAACTTGAAACAATTACACCTAATAATCCTCCATGAAACGACATCCCACCTTGCCAAATTTTAAAAATATCTAAAAAATTATCTAAGTAATATGAAAAATTGTAAAATACGATGTAACCTATTCTTCCACCTATAATTACCCCAATGATGAGGTAAGTAATATAGTCATCAAATTTTTCGCTTATATCTGATTTTTTGATGAATATTTTTTTGCATAAGATCCAGCCAATTACAATTCCTAAAATGTAAGCTAATGAATACCATCTAATTTCAAATGACATGATTTGAAAAGCAACTGGGTCAAAATTATTGATGAACATTTTAAATATTACTTATAATGTATATCTTAAATATGAAAAATTCTAAATTTTTAATTGATAAACTCGGTAAACTCTTTGAACAAGGTATTATTTCTTCAAAAGATCTTACTTCAGAACTATTTAATATTTTAAAATCTAAAAGAGATGAAATTGTTTTTAAGATGAAAATTGTTAGCAAAGATGAATTTGATGTATTGTCTAAACGGGTCGAAAATTTAGAAAATAAAATAAAAAAATTAGAGACTAAGAAGAAAACTAAACGGGTAAAAAAATCTTAACACTCAGTCCGTTCATTTTAGATTTATCAAGAACGATATTTCCACCATGGGATCTAACGATATCTGATGCTATGGATAATCCAAGACCAACACTTGATTTTGAGTCTGCTCTTCCTTTATCTATTTTGTAGAATGGTTTAAACACATTTTCATATTCTTCTTTAGGTATCCCAAAACCATCATCGTCGATTATAATAAATATATTTGTATTTTCTTTATTCAATTTTATTTGAACTTTGTTCCCATATTTTAATGCATTATCAATTATATTATTTAAACATCTGTTAATTAAATTTTTTCTACCATTAATATAAATTCTTGGGAGCAAATCTTTTTGAATATTTTCATTATCATACTTGGTAACAATTTCTTCAATCAATTCTGACAAGTTGAACATTTCATCTTTTTCAACATAAGAAGAACTAGTAAATTGAAGATATTCATTAAGCATTTTTTCCATTTCGTTAATGTCTTCTGCTAATTTTGCAGCTAAATCTTTATCTTTAATGAAAGCTATTTGAAGCTTCATTCTAGTGAGTGGTGTTCTTAAATCATGGCTTATGCCAGATAGCATTTCAGTTCTTTGATTTAAATGTCTAAGTATTCTCTTTCTCATTTTGTCAAATTCATGTCCTGCTTGTCTGATTTCTAGAGCTCCAGATGGTCTAAACTCATCTACATCCTCACCTTTACCAAATCTCTCTGCTGCCCGGGCAAGGTTAGTAATTGGTCTAGTTTGATTTTTTAAAAATATTAGTGAAATTATAACCATTATGATTGCAGGAACAGTAATCCAGAGTGCAAATATTCTTGCTGATGAACTAGTAACCCTGTCTCTAGGTACTAAAAATTTAAAGTATCCATCTTTATATCTTATTCTCAAGTCAATTAATTCTTTATAACTAGTAGTATCAAACCAAAATTCTCCTAAACTAAACTTTGATTTCAATTCTCGTCTAAGTGTTCTATCAATCGGACTGAACCATCTTTCGGTATAATTATTTTCTAAATTCTTTTTCTCAACAAGTTCTATGTTTAGATCTATGAATAAGGAAAAGAGATTTTTTAATTCATCTTTATTTGTTTTTTCGTTATCATAAACCTCAACAAAAGTATTAATTTCATTAA
>JAFJTK010000138.1 GCA_017880265.1 Candidatus Pelagibacter sp.
ATTTCGTTTGTTAATTGGACTTTATAAAAACAAGGTTCATTATCTTTCCAACCAATTTGATTTAAATAATTAGCTGCAGATGCATAAGCATCGTGATTATCTTTTAAATCAATTGAATTGTTTTTATCAAAATCTACTGCGTAATTTTTCATTGTTGAAGGCATAAACTGAAAAAAACCAAATGCTCCTGCCCAGGAACCATATAATGTTTGATAATCAATCTGATTTTTTTCTATCAACTTTAATAATATTATTAATTCATTTGAAAAAAATTCAGATCGTCGTTTATCAAAACTTAAAGTTGCTAAAGATGACAATATATCCATTTTACCAACATAAGTACCAAAATTAGTTTCTATACCCATTAATGCTAAAAGGAGTTCTTTTTCTATATTATATAGATTTTCTACCGTGTTAATTAGATTTATATTTTTTTTATAAAAATCTATTCCCTTAGAAACTTTTTTTGAAGAAGTTCTTTTTGAGATATACGTTTTGGTATCTTCATAAAATTCTGGTTGATATCGGTCGTATTTAATTACATCTGGCAAAAATTTTATATCAGCCATAACAATATCAAATGTTTCTTCAGAAATATCATTTTCCAATGCAGTTTTTTTGAAACTTTCTTTCCAGGCATTAAAACCAGTTGGATTTTCTGAAAATGATGGAGTGAAAGAAAAAAATATAATTATAAATAAATAGTTAATTAGTTTCATATAAATCTTTCAAATATATAATTACAGCAATCCAAATAAAAATAAAACTAACTAATTTTTCTAATGAAAATGGTTCATCATAATAAAAATATCCTAGTAAAAATTGAAATGTTGGAGTGATATAAAAAATCATACCTGTTGCACCTAATCCACATAATTCAACACCTCTAACATATAAAAATAAAGGTATTATCGTCATTGGACCTGCTAAAAAAATAAATAACATCATTGGAGGATCAGAGAGTTTAAAATCATTGTGTCCATTTATCGTTATTAAATAAAAAGCAACTAGTGCAAAGGGTAATATATAAAAGCTTTCAATTAAAAGACCTATATCAGTATCAATATTAATTTTTTTTCTAACAAGATTGTAAAAGCCCCAACTTAAAGCAACTATAATACCTACCCATGGCAAAGATTTGATACTTATTAAAACTAAATATAAAATAGATATAATCACTAATACAATTGATAGTATTCTTTTTTTATTAAGTTTTTCTTTAAAAAAAATATAACCAAGCATTACACTTAAAATTGGCATCATAAAATAACCAAAGCTTGCATCAATTATCCTATTGGTTGCTATAGCATAAATCCACACAGCCCAATTTATAAAAATAAGAAAACCAGATAAAAATAAATAAAACAAATTTTTTTTATTTTTGATTATGGAAAAAAAAATATTCCACTTTGAAAAAAAAAAAGTTGTTAAAATTAATGTAAATGTTGTCCATAGACATCGGTGAACAACTAATTCGATATGACCAATGTATGTAATGTATTTAAAATACAAAACACCAAAAAAACCCCACCAAAAAGAACCAAATCCAGCTAAGAACAGTCCTTTATTAAATTCTTTATTCATAGGAACTATTGATTAATAAGTTATAGCTTTTATTAGACTATTTTATGGTTGAATTAAATAATTTTAATAATAAAACAATCTTCACGGAAGGATGGCAGAGTGGTTGAATGCACCGGTCTTGAAAACCGGCAAAGGGGCAACTCTTTCCTGAGTTCGAATCTCAGTCCTTCCGCCATTAATTTTTCTCACTATCATATTTGAAGTTTTTAAATAAGGAATTAATATAATTTTCCTTAAATTCAAAATCACAATCTAAACCATTATAGTAATTGTATAAATTTGTGTCATCGATATCTAGTAATTTTTCTAAATCATTAAGATCTTTAAGGCTTAATATTTCAATGTACTTTTTGGTAAAAGATCCTAATAGTTTGTCCATTTCTTTTGTGCCACGATAGTTTGATCTGTAAATAATCTTTTTTTTTAATAGATCTATATTGAGAGTCATAAATATAATATATTATCACTTCATGACTAATAAAAGTAATTATGAATATCTTTTATCAGATTTAACTAAACTTAAAGGGGTTGGTGCTAAAACAACTAATTTATTAAAAAAAAAGAAAATTAATAATATTTTTGACTTGTTATGGAAGTTGCCCAAATCCTATACGGATAGAAGTCGTTCGACAAAAATAAAGGATTTGAAAATTGGTGAAAATCAAACAATTACTATTATTCCTCAAAAATATTCTTTTCCAAGAGTAAGAAATCTACCAAATAAAGTTTCTTGTGCTGACGAAACAGGTGAAATTGATTGTATTTTTTTTAATAGTTATGAAGGTTATGTAAGAAAAATTCTTCCTCTAAAAAAAGAGATAACTATTAGTGGAAAAATTGGTTTTTTTAGAAACAAATATCAACTTACTAATCCCAAATATATTTCCGAAGACTCCTCACTTATTAAGCAAAAACATAATACATACTCATTAACTGAAGGAATTTCTGAAAAAATTTATAGTAAGATTATTAATCAAATAATAAAGAATCTCCCCATTTTAAATGAATGGCACTCAGATAATATTTTAAATAAATTTGGAAAAATAAAGTGGAATGACGCAATTGTTGAATTACATAAACCAGAAAATATAGGTAATTACAAAAAAAATTTTTATCAAAGGTTGGCTTTTGATGAAATTTTTTCAACATTTTTAGTTAACTCTGAAATAAGAAAGAAAATTAAAAAAATTAAAAAGAAAAGCAAACTCGTAGATAAAGCAAAACAAGATAAAATTCTAAATAAATTAGAATTTACGCTTACTAAAGATCAGTTTAAAACATTAGAAGAAATAAATAACGACCTTTCGTCAACCAATAAAATGTTTAGACTGCTTCAAGGCGATGTTGGAAGTGGAAAAACCATAGTATCTTTGCTAGCTGCATATAATACAATTAATTCAGGATTTCAGGTCGCTTTTATGGCACCAACAGAAATACTTGCAAGACAGCATTTCAACTTTGCGAAAAAACTTTTTTCAAACCAAATCAATATTGAATTAATTTCTGGTAAATCTGAATATAAAAATAAAAAAGAAATTTTAAAAAAATTAGCTGATAATCAAATAGATATAATTTTTGGGACTCATGCAATTTTTCAAAAAAAAGTATTTTTTAACAATTTAGGATTAATTATTATAGATGAACAGCACAAATTTGGTGTTAATCAAAGAAAACGTTTATCTGATAAAGGTGGAAAAGATTGTGATGTTTTGTTAATGACGGCAACTCCTATACCCAGAACATTAACAATGACACTTTATGGAGATATGGATCTATCAATTATACGAGAAAAACCTAAATCCAGAAAACCAATTAAAACATATAGCAAATTAGAAAGTAAAATTGATGATGTTATTAAGTTTATTAAAAAAGAAATTAAATTTGGAAACCAAATTTTTTGGGTTTGTCCACTTATTGAAGAAAGTAAAAAATTAGATCATTCATCTGCAGTTAAAAAATTTGAATATCTGAATAAAATTTTTCCTAATCAAGTATCTCTTTTACATGGCAAAACTGATTTAGAAGATAAAGAAGTTATCTTAGATAATTTTTTAAAGAAAAAATTCCAGATTTTAGTATCAACTACAATTATTGAAGTTGGTATAGATTTTCCAAATGCAAATGTAATAATAATAGAAAATGCAAACAAATTTGGTTTATCTCAATTACATCAGCTAAGAGGTCGTGTTGGAAGAGGCGATAAAGACTCAACCTGTATTCTTATGTTTAAATCTAACCTAAGTGAAAATGCAAAAAAAAGAATAAATATTTTAAAAGAGTCTACTGATGGTTTTTATATTTCAGAGGAAGATATGAAAATAAGAGGTTTTGGTGACATATTAGGATTTAAACAAAGTGGAATTAAAAATTTC
This sequence comes from Candidatus Pelagibacter sp., assembly GCA_017880265.1. Next base: position 3,957 of record JAFJTK010000138.1, read on the forward strand.
AAATTAGCTGACCCAATCCATAATAGTGACCTTTTTCTACTAGCTGAGAAAGAAATTAGAAGAATTGAAATGGATAATGAGAATATTAGTAAGTTTAAACCGCTTATAAAATTATACGATAGAGCAGATATTATAAACGATATTGCCTAGGATTGTTTGGTAGAAGTTCCTGCGGAAACAATAAATTTAGAAGCTTCTTCAAAAGTCATGTTTAAATAAATCACGTCTTCAATTGGAAACATTAACAAGAAGCCACTTGTAGGATTTGGTGTGGTTGGAACAAAAACATTGATTAGTTTTTTGTTAGTTTTTTCTGCCATCTCACCTGTATTTTCTTTTGTAGCAAATCCTACTGCCCAAACTCCTTTTCTTGGGTATTCAATTAAGACTACACTTTTTTTATTATCATCTTTTTTAGAGAACGTTTCGGTCATTTGAACAATTGCCGAATAAACAGTTCTTAAAAAGGGAATCCTTTTAAATAGATCATCAATTAATTTTAAAATTCTTCTTCCAAAAAAGGATAAAGATAGTCCACCCACTATAGTTATTAATAATATTGATATTAAAATTTCTACGCCAGGAATATCAAATGGTAAATAATGATTAGGGTTAAGATTTTTTGGAATTAAATTAGAAGATATCCCTATTAAAATCTTACTAAGATATAATGTAAAACCAATTGGAATAAGTACAACAACACCGGTAATAAAATAGTTTCTAAGTGTTAAAGATAATGATTTTCTCTTTGATTTTTTTTCCATATTATTAGTTAAAACTTGAATAAATTACAAAAGAAATAGCAACAATAAATAATACTATTAGAATTTTATTATTAAGATTCATAATATAATGTTATTATCAATTTTATATTAAAATGAATAGAAGAAAATTTTTGTCCTTTGTAGGTTGTAGCTGTGGTGGTTTTTTACTGCCCTCTTGCACAACTGCACCAATTACTGAGAGAAAACAATTAAAAATTATTTCAGAAGCTAAACTGAACGCACAAGCTGCTAGCGTTTATGAAAAAATTAAAGAAAAAGAAAAAATGAGTGATGACACTAAAACACTCAATGAAATTAAAAATATTGGTAAAAAAATGGAAGACTCGATTTCTGAGTATTTTGATAGAGAGAATTTAGATGATCCAACCAAAAATTTTGATTGGGAATACATTTTAATAGATAAAAAGAAAGTACGTAATGCATGGTGTATGCCTGGAGGCAAGATAGCAGTTTATACGGGTATATTAGATGCAACTAAAAACACTAATGGTTTAGCTGCGGTAATGGGTCATGAAATTGCTCACGCTGTTGCCAAACATTCTGTAGAAAGAGCTAGTAGAGGAACATTATTAAATGTTGGAACTAGAATTATTGATATTGCAAGTGGTGGTGTTTTGTCGGATATTAATCGAACAACTGGACAAAATACAGTTGGTTTACTAGCTCAACTTGGAATTCTTAATCCTTTTAATAGAAAACAGGAAAGCGAAGCTGATTATCTAGGAATGATATTCGCTTCATTATCTGGTTATGATATCAGAGAAACAGTTAAAATTTGGGAAAGAATGAAAGAACTTAATAAAGGTAAAGAACCACCTGAATTTTTAAGTACACACCCATCTTCTGATAATAGAATTAAAGATTTGAATGAAAAAATGAATGAAGTAATTTTAGACTATCCACCAATTAAAATTACATAATTTAAATAGTGGTGAGCCCTGATGGACTCGAACCATCGACCCATTCCTTAAAAGGGAATTGCTCTACCAACTGAGCTAAGGGCCCCCATATATTCAAATTGAATAGTTGTTATATACAGAATTATTCTATTTTTTCAAACGTCAAATTGAACAAAAAATTGTTTATCTTCTACAACTTATCTATGTATTTATCATGAAATTGATCAAATGTACCCTCAGATATATTCTTTCTAATTGCTGACATTAATTCTTGATAAAAATTAATATTATGAAGAGTTAAGAGCATAGAAGCTAAAATCTCATTAGTATTAAACAAGTGATTCAAATAATTTTTTGAATATTTATTAAGGTTTAAATTGTTACAATTAGGATCCAGGGGAGTATTATCAGTTTGATACTTATTATTTTTAATATTTAATCTTCCTTCCCATGTAAAAGCTAATCCAGTTCTTCCTGATCTAGTAGGTAAGACACAATCAAACATATCAATCCCTCTTTTAACAGCACCAATAATATCAGAAGGAGTACCTACCCCCATCAGATAATGAGGTTTTTCATCTGGAAGATGTTCTTTGATATCATCCAATACTCCAAACATTTCATTTTGAGACTCCCCTACTGCTAGTCCACCCATCGCATAACCATCAAAACCAATTTTAATTAGTTCTGTTAATGATTTAATTCTAAGATCTTTAAATAAACCACCTTGAACAATTCCAAATAGTGCTTTGTGAGGATTATTACCAAAAGCCTTTTTTGATCTCTCGGCCCAGTACAAAGATAAATCCATTGATTTTTTGATTACATCGTAGTCATTTGATTTTCGTGGACACTCATCCATTATCATGACTATGTCTGAGTTTAACCCCAATTGAATTCTTATACTCTCCTCAGGACTTAAAAAAAATTTTTTACCATCAACGTGGGAATTAAAAATAGCTCCTTTTTCTCTATCTATTTTATTAAGTTTAGATAATGACATTACTTGAAATCCACCTGAATCTGTAAGAATTGGTAAATCACAATTCATAAAATTATGAAGACCACCTGCTAATTGGACTCTTTCAACACCAGGTCTAATCATTAAATGATAAGTGTTGGATAATATTATTTCAGATCCAGTTTTTTTAATATCATCAATGGTACAAGCTTTTACTGTAGCTTGTGTACCAACAGGCATAAAAGCAGGTGTATTAATATTACCTCTATGGGTCTCAATTAAACCACACCTTGCAAATTTGTCTTTTTTTAAAACTTTAAAGGCAAAATCTTTTAATGCCATTTAAAGAAACTATTGAGATTTAAAACTGATAATTTTGTCTGGGTCTGAAACTGAACCGTTGTTATTTTCATCACCTCTTTTAATCATATCAACAAATTCCATTCCTTCTAAAACTTTACCAAAGACAGTGTACTGTCTATCAAGAAATGGTGCCGGCTTAAAACATATAAAAAATTGACTATTAGCACTATCAGGATCTGATGATCTAGCCATTGATAAAGTACCTCTATCGTGTGGTACACTACTAAATTCTTGTTTTAAATCTGGTAAATCTGATCCACCCATTCCAGCTCTTCGTAAATCAAAATCTCCTGACTCAGAATTACCAAATTTTACATCACCAGTTTGCGCCATAAATCCATCAATAACACGATGAAACACCACATTGTCGTACTTACCACTGTCTGCTAGTTCTTTAATTCTTTTTACATGATTTGGAGCTACATCTTCAAATAACTCAATTTTTACATCTCCATCTTTTAATTTTAAAATCATTATGTTCTCCTGTGCTATTAATTGATTAGTAAATAAAAAAAATAAAATAAATATACTTGTTAAAATTCTACTCATATTTATCTTTTAAAGATTTAATTGTACTTTTGGTAGTAAATTTTCTTATATCCCCATTTAATTTAACTATTTCTTTAACAAATCTTGAGGATATAATTTGATTTTCAACATCAGACATTAAAAAAATTGTTTCAATGTTATTGTTAAGCTTTCTATTCATACCAGCTAACTGAAATTCATACTCAAAATCAGAAACTGCTCTTAAACCTCTTAAAATTATATTAGATTTATATTTTTTACATAAATCAGTTGTAAGAGAGCTAAATGAAACAACAGATATTTTTTTTTTATTTAATTTTAAATCTTTAAATAACGCTTTATTAACAATGCTGATCCGTTCTTCAGAACTAAATAGGTAATTTTTATTACTCACATCAGATACACCAACAACAATTTTATCAAATAACTTTAGAGCTTTTTTAATAACATCAATATGGCCATAAGTTATAGGATCGAATGTACCAGGATAAATTGCTACCTTATTCATTAGATTAGATTATCATCGATTTTAATTGCAGATACTACTTTTTCTTCACCTGACAATTTTATAATTCTTACACCTTGAGTGTTTCTACCAGCTGTTCTTATTTCTTTAACAGCTACTCTTATTACTCTACCTTTATTTGTAGAAATAAGTATTTCATCTCCCTCAAAAACTGGGAAAGAAGACGTTATATTTCCATTTCTTGGTGAATTAACTATTCCAATTATACCCTTGCCTCCTCTATTGGTAACCCTGTAATCATTGTGCGAAGTTTTCTTACCAAATCCATTTTCACTTATTGATAAGACAAATTTTTCTTTGGCTTTAATCTCAGATTTATCGTCTTTAGATTTTTTACCATTTTTTTTCGTTTTATCGCTGTCTATTACAGATAGAGAGACAATTTGGTCATTTGGAGCCAACTCTATTCCTTTAATTCCTTTTGATGATCTTCCTTTAAATACTCTTAATTTTTTTGCTTCAAATCTTATACATTTACCAAACTTCGTACTTAAAATTACATCCTGATCGTCTTGACAAATTTTAACTCCTACAATTTTATCATTATTATCTAACTTCATTGCAATTTTACCAGATGCATTAATTGATGAAAAATCTTCTAAACTATTTTTTCTAACTTTACCTTGCGCAGTTGCAAAAATTATTTGGTAATTTTTAGAATCTGTCTCATCCTCAGGCATTGGCATTATAGAGCTAATTGATTGATGATTTTTTAAAGGTAAAATATTAAATAGTGATTTACCTTTAGATGTAGTTGAACCTTCTGGTATCTTCCAAGCTTTAACCTTATAAACCAGTCCTTCAGTAGAAAAGAAAAGAACAGACGTATGTGTGTTAACAGAAAGCGTTTGAATGACTGAATCTTGATCTCTGGTTGTAATGCCAGATTTACCCTTACCACCTCTTTTTTGCTGTTTAACACCGTCTAAAGAGCCTCTTTTGATATATCCTTGCAAAGTGACAGTTATAATTACTGATTGTTTTTGAATTGTTTCTTCGATGTCATAATTTAACACGGCATCAATAATTTTAGTTCTTCTTGGAACCGCAAATTTTTCTTTTATATTTTTAAGCTCTTCACTAATTACTTTTAAAAGTTCTTTTTTAGATGAAATAATTTTTTTGTATTTTGTGATTAATTCAGCTAATTTTTTGATTTCAACTTCAATCTCATTGATACCAAGAGCTGTTAATTTTTGTAATCTTAACTCTAAAATAGCTACAACTTGATCTTCAGATAAATAGTAAATATTTTTACTTTTTTTACCTTCTACTAAAGAAATAAGTTTTTGAGTTTTGTTTATTTTCCACTTAGTTTTTAATATAGATTGTTTAGCGTCATCTGGTGTTTTGGATGAACGTATAATTTTTATAATCTTATCTAAATTTTCAACTGATACAGACAATCCTAATAAAATATGTGCTCTTTCTTCAGCTTTTTGAAGATCAAATTTAGTCTTTTTTATAACAACGTCTTCTCTAAAAGATAAAAAGTTTGTTAAAAAATCTTTTAAATTACAAGTTTTTGGTTTCCCATCAACAATCGCTAAAGTATTAAAACCAAATGAACTTTCAATTTGAGTATTTTTATAAAGTTGTCTTTTAATTGTTTCTGGCTCAACACCATTTCTTAAATCAATAGCAACTCTAATACCCTCTCTGTTAGACTCATCTCTAATATCTTTAATCCCTTCAATTTTTTTCTCTCTAACGAGTTGTGCAATTCTTTCATTTAAAACTGATTTATTAACTTGATAAGGAATTGATGTAATAACCAATCTGTCTCTACCATTTTTAAGAGTTTCTGAGGCAACTTCTCCTCTAATCTTAAATGATCCTCTTCCATTGTTGTAACCTTGTTTAATAATATCTTTTCCAATAATGACGCCACCAGTTGGAAAATCTGGTCCAGGTATATGTTTCATTAACTCTTTAACTTTAATATCTTTGTTATCAATTAAGGCTAAAGTTCCATCTATTATTTCTCCTAAATTATGTGGAGGAATACTGGTCGCCATACCTACAGCAATACCACCTGCACCATTCACTAAAAGATTTGGATATTGTGCTGGCAAAACTGTTGGCTCTTTTTCAGTTTCATCATAATTGCTTTTGTAAGAGACTGTATTTTTTTCAATATCATCTATTAAAAACTGTGAAACTTTTGAAAGTCTTGTCTCTGTATATCTCATTGCAGCTGCTGGATCTCCGTCTATTGATCCAAAATTACCTTGGCCTTGGACTAAAGGTAAGCTCATTGAAAAATCTTGAACCATTCTAACAAGCGCATCATAAACAGATTGATCACCATGAGGGTGATATTTACCAATTACATCCCCGACTATTCTTGCAGATTTTCTAAATTGTTTAGACCAATCATATCCACCTTTGTACATTGCATATAAAATTCTTCTATGAACAGGTTTCAAACCATCTCTCACATCAGGTAAAGCCCTACTAACAATTACGCTCATTGCATAAGATAGATAAGATGAGCTCATCTCATCATGCATAGAGATTAATTTAATATTGTTATCTTTTGGAGCTTCAGTTTTTTGCATAGATACTAAAATGGAATTTCGTCGTCCATATCATTTGATACTTGAGAGGAGTCCTCAATATTATTTTGTTGAGTAGTATCATTTTGAATTCCACCACCAGTATTTCCACCACCTAACATTGTTAGTGTAGTGTTATATCCTTGAAGAACAATTTCAGTAGAATATTTATCTTGGCCAGACTGCTCATCTTTCCATTTTCTTGTAGTAAGTTGTCCCTCTACATAGATTTGAGCACCTTTTTTTAAATATTGCTGAATCACATTTACTAGACCTTCATTAAATACAACTATACGGTGCCATTCGGTTTTCTCTTTTTTTTCACCAGTATTTTTGTCTTTCCAAGACTGACTTGTAGCTAAGCTTAGTCTTGCAACACTTTTACCATTAACCATTTGTTTGATCTCTGGGTCTGCGCCCAAACGACCAATTAATAATACTTTATTTAAACTTCCAGCCATAATATTTAATATTTGTTAAATTAATTAATAAGAACTATATCACAATTCTTCTCATTATTAATTTTATTAACTCAAAGCAACAAAAAATATGATCAAAAAGATAGTTATTAAGGGTGCCAAAGAACACAATTTAAAGAATGTTTCTGTTGAAATCCCAAAGGATCAATTTGTTGTCATTACAGGTCTATCTGGATCAGGAAAATCATCATTGGCATTTGATACCATATATGCAGAAGGCCAAAGACGTTATGTCGAAAGTCTGTCTGCTTACGCAAGACAGTTTTTGGACAAAATGAAAAAACCTAATGTAGATCTTATAGAAGGTTTAAGTCCCGCAATTGCTATTGAGCAAAAAAATACATCTAAGAATCCAAGATCAACAGTAGCAACAGTTACAGAAATATATGATTATATGAGGGTTTTGTTTGCAAGAGCAGGTATCCCCTATTCACCATTTACAGGTAAACCAATTACCTCTCAGACAATAACTCAAATTGTAGATTTAGTTAAAAAACTTCCAAAAAAAAGTACAATTTATATTTATGCTCCCGTAGTTAGAGGTCGTAAAGGAGAATATAAGAAAGATATTTTAAGTTATAAAAGAAGAGGATTTAGAAAAATTAAAATTGATAATATTTTATATGATATCGAAAAATCTCCAAATTTAGATAAAAAACTCAAACATGATATTTCAGTTTTAGTTGATAGAATTGTCTTAAATTCAAAATTAGGAAACAGATTAGCAGAAAGTATTGAGACAGCTGTTAATTTATCTAATGGTTTAGTCTTTGTAGAATATGAAGATGAAACTTTGCCACAAAAATTCAGAAAAATAGAGAAGCTAATATACTCAACAAAATTTGCGTGTCCTGAAAGTGGCTTTACTATCGAAGAAATAGAACCGAGACTTTTTTCTTTTAATAGTCCCTATGGTGCATGTGAAGAATGTGAGGGTATTGGAATGAAATTAAATGTTGATCCAAATTTAGTAATTCCAGATGAAAGAAAAAGCATTGCTGATGGTGCAATTGAGCCATGGGCAAAATCTACTACTCTATATTATGCTCAAACATTAGCGTCTATTGCTAAACATTATGGTTTTTCCCTTGATGAAAAATGGAAAAAATTACCCAAAAAAATTAAAGATGTAATTTTATATGGGTCTGATGAAGAAGAAATTAAATTTAACTATGATGATGGTTATGAAAAATATTCACATAAAAAAACTTTTGAAGGTGTAATAAACAATCTTGAAAGAAGATTTTTAGAGTCTGATAGTGAATGGAAGAGAGAAGCTATAGCTGAATATCAATCTGACTCTGCTTGTGAAAGCTGTAATGGAGATAGGTTAAAAGAGGAAGCTTTGTGTGTTAAAATTGACGATCATAATATTAGTGAGGTCACAAAAAAATCCATTCTTGATGCTGCTAAGTGGTTTAAAGATTTAGAAAAAAATCTAGATAAAAGACAATTTAAGATAGCCGAACATGTTTTAAAAGAAATTAATGAAAGGTTAAATTTTTTACTTAACGTTGGTCTTGATTATTTAACCTTATCAAGAGAGTCAGGAACATTATCTGGTGGAGAGGCACAAAGAATAAGATTAGCTTCACAAATAGGATCTGGGTTAACAGGTGTTTTATATGTTCTTGATGAACCTTCAATTGGATTACATCAAAAAGATAATGTTAAACTTATTAATGCTCTAAAAAGGTTAAGAGACTTAGGTAATACTGTAATTGTTGTTGAACACGATACTGAAACAATGGAAAATGCTGATCATATTATAGATATGGGACCAGAGGCTGGCACTAACGGTGGTCAGGTTTCTGCCCAAGGAACTTATGAAGAAATTAAAAAAGATAAAAATAGTATAACTGGTCAATATCTATCTAATAAAAAGATTATTGAAGTTCCTAAAACCCGACGATTAGCAAAAAATGGAAGGTTTGTTGAAATCAATGGTGCATCAGGAAATAATTTAAATAATGTTAATCTAAAAATTCCAACAGGAAGTTTTACTTGCATTACTGGTGTTTCAGGCAGTGGGAAGTCAACGCTAATACTTCAAACATTATATCATGCATTAAATTTGACACTTAACAATAAAGCTAGAAAAGCTCCTAAGGCTTTTAAAAGTTATAAAGGAGTTGAGCTAATTGATAAAATTATTGACATTGATCAATCCCCTATTGGACGAACTCCTAGATCAAATCCGGCCACATATACAGGAGCATTTGGTCCAATAAGAGATTGGTTTACAAGTTTACCCGAGTCTAAAACAAGAGGATATAAACCTGGAAGATTTTCATTTAATGTCAAAGGTGGAAGATGTGAGGCATGTGAAGGAGATGGTGTAATCACGTATGAAATGCACTTTTTGCCAGATGTTTATATTCAATGTGATGAATGTAAAGGTACTAGGTACAATAGAGAAACATTAGAAATTAAATTTAAAGACAAAAGTATTGCTGACGTTTTAGATATGTCTGTTGATGAAGGTTGTGAGTATTTTGAAAATATATCTAATATTAAAACAAAACTTTTAACTCTAAAAAAAGTAGGTTTGGGATATATAAAAATTGGCCAACAGGCAACAACACTTTCTGGAGGTGAGGCTCAAAGAATAAAACTTGCAAAAGAACTTTCTAAAAGATCAACTGGACGAACAATGTATATCTTAGATGAACCAACAACAGGGCTTCATCAACACGACATTAAAAAATTATTAGAAATTCTTCATACATTTGTAAAACTAGGTAATACTGTTGTGGTTATTGAGCACAATCTAGATGTTATAAAAACAGCTGATTATATTGTTGATATGGGCCCTGAAGGCGGTGTTAAGGGTGGAAATATAATAGCAGAAGGAAAACCAGAGGAGATTTGTAAAGTACCAGAAAGTTATACTGGTCAATTTTTAAAACCGTTATTGGGATAAATAAGTAAAAGATTGTTAAAGTTTTTATTAAATTAGTGTATAAATAATATGAATCATGAGTAATTTATTATCTTCATTATCAAAAACAATTCACGCTTCATTAGCATTAGCGATATTATTATTCGTTGGTCTATCATATCATAATGGTGGATTTGCATTTGATTCATTGTTTTGGAGTTGGTTATTTAGATATATTCATGTGATCGTAGCAATCATGTGGATTGGATTACTTTGGTACTTTAATTTTGTTCAAATTCCAAATATGGGGAAAATCCCAGATGAACAAAAACCTGCTATTGGAAAAGTAATTGCACCAGCAGCATTATTTTATTTCAGATGGGCTGCTGCCTTAACAGTTCTATCTGGATTAATATTAGCGTTATTAAATGGCTACTTGCATGATGCAATGACTTTAAGCATAGGATCAGGTGTTCCTAAACATACAGCAATTGGAATTGGTATGTGGTTAGGTGTTATCATGGCTTTTAATGTTTGGTTTGTCATTTGGCCTAATCAAAAAAGAGCTTTAGGTATTGTTGAATGTGAACCTGAATTAAAAGCTAAATCTGCAAAAACAGCAATGTTGTTTTCAAGAACAAATACTTTGTTATCATTACCAATGCTTCTAGCAATGGTAGCTGCTCAAAACCTTTATTAGATTTAAATTCCTAATTAATACTGTAATTCTTTAATATTAATATATTGATTTAAAGATAGTGGATTAGCTAAAGCTTCTTTGTTTTTAATTTTATTACCCTCTATTATACTTTTAACAGCAAGCTCAACTATTTTTCCACTTTTCGTTCTTGGAATATCATTTACTTGAATAATTTTATGAGGGACATGTCTTGGAGAAGCATTTTTTCTTATTTGTAATTTAATTTTTTTTAATAAATTTTCAGTAAGTTCATATTTTGAATTTAAAATTACAAACAAAACTATTCGAATGTCATTATCCCAAGACTGACCAACAACAAGAGACTCCTTAATTTCTTTAAATTTTTCAATCTCTGAATAAATTTCAGCCGTCCCAAGACGAACACCTCCCGGATTTAAGGTAGTATCGGATCGACCAACAATTATAAAACCATTTTTATTAGTTATTTTTGCATAGTCTCCATGGTGCCAAATATTTTTAAATTTATTAAAATATGCTTTTTTAAATTTGTTATCATTTTTATCATTCCAAAATTTTAAAGGCATAGATGGAAATGGATTAACGCAAACAAGTTCACCTTTTTTATCAGTAATTGATTTACCTCTTTCGTCAAATACACGAACATCCATTCCCAAACCCTTGTTTTGAATTTCACCTGGATAGACAGGTTGATATAAATTTCCTAAAACAAAACATGAAACGATATCAGTTCCTCCAGAAATAGACGCTAAATGAAGATCTTTTTTTATATTTTTGTATACATAATTAAAACTATCTTCAGACAAAGGTGAACCAGTAGAGCAAATAGTTCTTAATTTTGAAAGTTTATATTTTTTTTTATAGTTTATATTAGTTTTGCGCAATGCATCGATGTACTTAGCACTTACACCAAAGAGTGTTATATCTTCTTTGTTTGCAATCTTAAGGAGTATATCCTCTTTTTTATACATTGGTGACCCATCAAACAAAACAATCGAAGCTTTTGAGGACAAAACTGAAACTAACCAATTCCACATCATCCACCCACATGTAGTAAAATAAAAAACATTATCACTTTCTTTTATATCACAATGCAGTTGATGCTCTTTCAAATGTTGAAGAAGAACACCACCAGTTTTATGGCAAATACATTTAGGTTTACCAGTTGTGCCACTAGAATAAAGAATTGCTAATTCATGTTCAAAATCAAATTTTTGAAATTTTAGATCAATTTCCTTTTGTTTAAGAATATATTCCCATGAATAGGTTTTAATATTCTTATATTTTGGAATTTTTTTAATCTTAGGTTCGCCTGGATAATTTGTAATAACTATATGTTTAATACTTGGTATTCTTTTAACAATATCTGGAATTCTTTCTAAAACATTTATTCTTTTACCATTATAAAAATACTCATTTGTAACAAACAAAATTTTTGGTTTAATTTGTGAGAACCGTTCAACAACACCATTGATACCAAAATCAGGTGAGCATGATGACCATATTGATCCTATAGCAACAGTACCTAAAAAAGCCTCAACTGTTTCGGGAATATTAGGCATATATGCTGCCACACGATCTTTAGATTTTATTTTTAAATTTTTTAGAAATGAAGATATATTTTTTACGTTACTGTTTAACTTTTTCCAATTTTTTGTTTCACGGTATCCATTTTCGCTAATAA
>JAFJTK010000094.1 GCA_017880265.1 Candidatus Pelagibacter sp.
AAAACATAATTCAAAAATTTAATGTTGAAAAAATGTGCTTTTCTACTTATTCAGAGTATAAAAGAATATTAAATTAATGCCTATAATTACCTTACCAGATGGAAATAATTTAACATTTCCAGACAAAGTTACAGGTCTAGATGTAGCTGAAAAAATTAGTAAGTCACTTGCAAAACAAGCTATGGTTATAAGTGTTGATGGTGATTTAAAAGATTTAGATTTTTTAATAGAAAAAGATTGTTCAATTAAAATTTTTACGTCAAAAAATCCTGAAGGCCTAGAAACTATTAGGCATGATACAGCACATATATTGGCAATGGCAGTACAAGAATTATTTCCAGGGACACAAGTTACTATTGGGCCAGTTATTGAAAATGGTTTTTATTATGATTTTGCTAGAAAGGAACCTTTTACTGAAGACGATTTAGAAAAAATTGAAAATAAGATGAAAGAAATTGTGGATAGAAATGAAATCACAAAAAGAGAAGTCTGGGAGAGAAATAAAGCTATTTCACATTTTAAAGAAAAGGGTGAAACTTATAAAGCAGAGTTGATTGAAGCAATCCCAGAAAATGAGGATGTATCTATTTATTTTCACGGTGATTGGCACGATCTATGCAGAGGCCCACATCTTTCTTCAACAGGTAAAATTGGAAAATTCTTTAAACTTACAAAAGTTTCTGGAGCTTATTGGAGAGGTGACTCAAATAATGAAATGCTCCAAAGAATATACGGTACAAGTTGGGCAACACAAAAAGATCTGGATGAATATTTAAAAAGAATTGAAGAAGCTGAAAAAAGAGATCACCGAAAACTTGGAAAAGAAATGGATTTATTTCATTTTAGAGAAGAAAGTCCAGGGTCAGTATTTTGGCACGAAAAAGGTTGGGCTTTATTTCAAAAATTAATTAATTATATGAGAGCTAGACAGGACGCTGCTGGTTATAAAGAAGTGAATACACCAGAGATATTGGATAGACAATTGTGGGAAAAATCTGGTCATTGGGAAAAATATGGTGAAAACATGTATACCTCAGAAACTCCAGACGAAAAAGTATTTGCTATTAAACCCATGAATTGTCCTGGGCATATTCAGGTATTTAACCAAGGTTTAAAAAGCTACAGAGATCTACCTTTACGTATAACAGAATTTGGAAAAGTACATCGCTATGAACCTTCTGGAGCATTACATGGCCTACTAAGAGTGAGAGCATTTACTCAAGACGATGCTCATATATTTTGTTCCGAGGATCAAATTACAAGCGAATGTTTAGAAGTAACTAATTTAATTTTAGATATTTACAAAGATTTAGGTTTTGAAAATGTAATTCTAAAATATGCAGATAGGCCAGATGTAAGAGTTGGTGATGACGAAGTTTGGGATAAAGCTGAAGCCTCTTTACTCGAGGCAGTTAAAGCATCTAAGTTGGAATATAGCATTAACAAAGGTGAAGGTGCATTTTATGGGCCAAAAATTGAATTTGTATTAAGAGATGCTATTGGTAGAGATTGGCAGTGTGGAACTTTGCAAGTTGATTTAAATTTACCAGGAAGATTAGATGCTTCTTATGTTGATAAAGATGGATCTAAAAAAGTTCCAGTTATGCTTCATAGAGCTTTATTTGGTTCGCTAGAAAGATTTATTGGAATTTTAATTGAAAACTATGCTGGAAAGTTTCCATTTTGGATATCGCCTTTGCAAACTATGGTGATACCTATTTCAGAAGAATTTAATGACTATGCAGTTAAAGTATCAAAAAAAATAAAAGATGTGGGCATTAGTTCATCAGTAGATTTAAAAAATAATAATTTAAATTACAAAATTAGAGATCATTCTTTAGCAAAAATACCGGTTTTATTAATTTGTGGTAAAAAAGAAGTTGACTCTAACTCGGTAACGATTAGAAGATTAGACACGAACAAACAAGAAAATATGGATATAGACCAATTTTTAAAAACATTCTCTGCTTTAAATAAAGCATCCTCAAACTAAGTGGCAGATTTTAAACAAAATTACTTTCAAAGAAGAACAAAAGACAGAGGTCCAAGATCTAACAATAGAATCTCGTCTCCAGATGTTCAGGTAATAGCAAGTGATGGTGAAAATCTTGGTGTAATGAATACCAATGAAGCAATTTCAATGGCAAAAAATCAAGGATTAGATTTAATAGAGATAGCAGCTAATGCAAATCCACCTGTTTGTAAAATTATGGATATGGGTAAGTTTAAATACGATGCTCAAAAGAAAGCAAATATTGCTAAGAAAAAACAAAAAATTGTTTTATTAAAAGAGATTAAAATGAGACCTGTAACAGAAACTCATGATTATGATTTTAAGGTTAAAAATGCAAAAAAATTTATTGCTAAAGGGGATAAAGTAAAATTTACTGTAAGATTTAAAGGTCGTGAATTACAACATTCTCATTTAGGAAAAGAATTGATGGATAAGATCAAAGAAGACATGAAGGATATTGGTAAGGTAGAATTACACCCCAAGTTCGATGGTAAGCAAATGATCATGGTAATTCAGCCTTTATAGGCCTTAATATAGGTTGTAAATTTATATCAATCTTTGTATAACACCGCAGAATTATGCCAAAATTAAAAACAAAAAGCTCAGCTAAAAAAAGATTTAAAATATCAGCCACTGGTAAAGTAATGACTGCTCAAGCTGGTAAAAGACACGGTATGATTAAAAGAACAAATTCACAAATAAGAAAGTTAAGAGGCACAACAACTATGTCTAAGCAAGACAGCAAAATTGTTAAATCATACATGCCTTACAGTTTAAGAGGTTAATAATGGCAAGAGTAAAAAGAGGCGTAACCAGTAAAGCAAAGCATAAAAAAGTTTTAAAAGCTGTCAAAGGTCAATGGGGCAGAAGAAAAAATACTATCAGAGTTGCAAAGCAAGCGATGGAAAAAGCGATGCAATATGCTTACAGAGATAGAAGAAATAAAAAAAGAGATTTCAAATCTTTGTGGATACAAAGAATTAATGCTGGTGTTAGAGCCGAAGGTTTAACTTATTCTAAATTTATCAATGGCCTTGGAAAATGTGGCATAACAATTGATAGAAAAATTTTAGCTGAAATTGCTTACGATAGCCCAGAAGCATTTAAAACAATTGTTCAAAAAGCTCAATCCGCTTTAAATTAATCTTCGCTATTGTTTTTATTTCTTAAGGAAATAATCTATCAATATGTCAGACATAAAAAATATTCAAAATGACTACTCGGCTAAACTTAACAATAATTTAAGTTTAGAAGAAATTAATCAAATCAAGACAGAGTTATTTGGCAAAAACGGTTTGATATCTTCCCAATTCAAAAATATTGGATCTATACCAGAGACAGATAGAAAAAAATTTGCATCAGATCTTAATCAAATTAAGGATGAGTTACAAAATTTAATAACAAGTAAAATTAATGAAATTGAATCAAAAAAAATAAATGAAAAATTAGAAAAAGAAAAAATTGATGTAACTCTTCCCGAGAGACCTTTTGTTAGAGGTAAGATTCATCCTGTTTCACAAACTATAGATGAAATTTCATCAATCTTTTCTGAGATAGGTTTTAGTGTTGAAGAAGGCCCAGATATTGAAAATGAGTATAACAATTTTACAGCTTTAAATACACCTGACAATCATCCAGCAAGAGATATGCATGACACGTTTTATCTTAATGAGAATAAAGAAATTTTATTAAGGACTCATACATCTCCAGTTCAAATTAGAACAATGCTAAAAGACAAACCTCCATTTAAGATTATTGCACCCGGAAGAACTTACAGGTCGGATAGTGACCAAACTCATGCACCAATGTTTCATCAAGTAGAAGGTTTGCATATAGATAAAGATATAAATATGGGACATTTAAAGGGTTGTTTAAATTATTTTATTAAAGAGTTTTTTGAAGTTGAAAAAATTAAAATGCGATTTAGACCAAGTCACTTCCCTTTTACTGAACCATCTGCTGAAGTAGATATTGGTTATGAAATTAAAGATGGGAAAATTGTTATTGGAGAAGGAGACCAATGGCTTGAAATATTAGG
>JAFJTK010000106.1 GCA_017880265.1 Candidatus Pelagibacter sp.
GGCATTCCAGCTAATCCTAAAAAGTGTTGTGGAAAGAATACTAAATTAACTCCAATAAAAGTTAACCAAAAATGTAATTGTCCTAAAAATTCTGAATACTCATATCCAGACATTTTACCAAACCAATAATAGAAACCTGCAAAGATTGCAAAAACTGCACCTAAAGATAATACGTAATGGAAGTGAGCAACTACATAATAAGTATCATGCATTGCAGTATCAACACCAGCGTTTGCAAGAACCACTCCTGTTACTCCACCAACTGTGAATAAGAAAATAAAACCTAATGCCCACACCATCGGTGTTTTAAATGAGATAGATCCACCCCACATCGTTGCAATCCATGAAAATATTTTAATTCCTGTTGGAACCGCAATAATCATTGTTGCTGCCAAGAAGTAAGCTTTGGTATCTGTACTTAAACCCACTGTGTACATGTGGTGAGCCCAAACAACAAACCCTACGATACCAATTGCAACCATAGCATAAGCCATACCTAAATAACCAAATACTGGTTTTTTTGAAAATGTAGAAACAATGTGACTGATCATTCCAAAACCTGGTAAAATTAAAATGTAAACTTCCGGGTGACCAAAGAACCAAAATAAATGCTGGAAGAGGACGGGATCCCCTCCTGTTTGTGCATCAAAAAAGGCGGTACCAAAATTTCTGTCAGTTAAAAGCATAGTGATTGCACCTGCTAAAACTGGTAATGAAAGTAATAATAAAAATGCTGTAACCAAAATAGACCAAGCAAACAGTGGCATTTTATGCAATGTCATTCCTGGAGTTCTCATATTTAGGATTGTTGTAATAAAGTTAACTGCCCCTAAAATTGATGAAGCTCCTGCCAAGTGTAAACTTAAAATTGCAAAGTCCATTGCAGGTCCTGGTTGACCAGCTTTAGATGATAAAGGAGGATAAATAGTCCATCCACCACCAACTCCTGTTTGACCTGGAGGGCCATCCATGAAAATTGACAATATTAATAAAATAAATGAAGTAGGTAATAACCAGAATGAAATATTATTCATTCTTGGAAAAGCCATGTCAGGCGCACCAATCATGATTGGCACAAACCAGTTACCAAATCCACCAATCATTGCAGGCATCACCATGAAGAAAATCATAATTAAACCATGACCAGTAACTAACACATTATATAAATGATAATTGCCACCTAAAATACCATCACCAGGATGCATCAATTCCATTCTCATTAAAACTGAAAACGCTGTACCAATAACACCTGCAACAATTGCAAATATTAAATACATTGTTCCAATGTCTTTATGGTTAGTTGAATAAGCCCAACGCTTCCAACCAGTTGGTGTATGATGATCGTCGTGTGATGCAGTTTGTGTATACATATTATTTACTCGCTAGTTTTTTAAATTGATCTTCTTCTATAATCTCTTTTGCAAATTTTATTTTAGCTCCTGACAACCATTCTGCGTAGTCTTCCTCTGAGACTACTCTTACAGTAATTGGCATAAAGGCATGTTTAATTCCACATAGCTCAGAACATTGTCCATAGTAAGTTCCAACTTTTTCAGCTTTAAACCATGTTTCATTAATTCTTCCTGGAACTGCATCTCTCTTAACTCCAAAGGATGGAAGCGCCCAAGCATGTAAAACATCATTTGCAGTAATTAAAACTTTTACTACTTTGTTAACTGGTACAACCACTTCATTATCTACCGCTAATAATCTCGGCTGATTTTCTTTTAAGTCTTTTGTCTCGATCATGTACGAGTCAAAAATAATATTTTCATCTGGATATTCGTATCCCCAATACCACTGGTAACCAATTGCCTTCACTGTGACATCTGCTTTTGGAATAGTGTCTTGTTTGTATAAAATTTTGAAAGATGGAACGGCCATTACAATTAAAATCAAACATGGGATTAATGTCCATAAAACTTCTACAGCTACGTTATGAGTTGTTTTCGAAGGATTAGGATTTCTTGATGCTCTAAATCGAATACATGCATAAACCATCAAAAATAATACAAAAACACTAATTGCAATTATGATTGGTAATAAAATCTTGTCATGAAAGTTGACTATATCTCTCATTGTTGAAGAAGCGGCTTCTTGAAAACCTAATTGCCAGTCTTTAGGCTGGTTAGCAAAAGCATTTGAACCAATAAAATAAGTTAGAAATATATATAAAAATTTTTTCATTTTTTTACCCTATATAGATCGTCTTTTAAAAAATTACACTTTAGTTTTCGCGACAAAATATCAATTAATGGCGTAATTTATGATTGATATTGCAGAAATAACTGCCGTTTCAGATCTCAGGATGTTTTCGTTAATTTTTATAGCCTGAACATCCTTATAAGAGAGAATCTCCTCTCTTTCTGTCTCAGAAAAATCACCCTCAGGGCCAACAACTATACAAGTTGGTTTACTACTAAGTTTTTTTAAATCTAACTTATTATTATCAGAATTAAGATCTGTGAAAATCAGATCAATATCATTCTTATCTAAAAAATTACGAAGATTTTGAGGGTCTTCGATATTAGGAACCTGAATTCTATTCGATTGTTCAGCTGCTTCTATAATAACTTTTTCTAATCTCTCTTTATTTATCTTCCTAACAATTGTTCGATCAAAAATAATTGGCAAAAACTTTGTAACTCCTAACTCTGTTGCTTTTTGGATCATAAAATTAAAGTAATTAGATTTGATGGGTGAAAAAGCTAACCATAGCTCTTTAAAATTCTCTTTTTGTCTTAATTGTTTTGTAACATTAAACTCAACAATACTTTTTGAAATACCTAAAATTTTTGCTTCCCACTCTCCACTACCATTAAACAAAGAGAAAACTTCATTTTCTTTAATTCTCATAACCTTACTTAAATAATGAGATTGTGACTTATTAAGTGTGGCAGTTAAATTAAGTGATAAACTTTCACGATAAAATAATCTAATATTACTCATTAAGATAAGTTTAATTATGAAAAATATTAAAGCAATAATTTTTGATGCATACGGAACTTTATTTGACGTGAATTCAGCTGCAGAGAAATGTAAAGATAAAATTGGTGATAAGTGGGAAGGTTTTGCAAATTATTGGAGAACTACTCAACTAGAATATACTTGGCTTAGAAGTCTAATGAAAAGACATAAAGATTTTTGGCAAGTAACCGAAGATAGTTTAGATAAATCTATGAAAGCTTATGAAATTGATTCTTCAATGAGAAATGAATTATTAGATCTTTATAAAATTCTTTCACCATTTAGGGAAGTGCCAGAGGTTTTAAAATTACTTAAAGAAAAAAATTTAAAACTTGCAATTCTTTCAAATGGTACACCTACCCTTCTTAATCAATTAGTTAAAAGTAATAATTTAGATAATTTATTTGATGATCTTTTTTCAATAGAAGAAGTTGGTATTTATAAACCAGACTCTAAAGTTTATGATATGCCAATTAAAAAATATAATATTCAAAAAAATGAAGTTGCTTTTTTAAGTGCTAACACTTGGGATGTATCAGGTGGTGGAAATTATGGCTATAATTCTATTTGGGTAAACAGAAATAATAATATTTTTGATAACCTTGATTATAAACCTCAAAACGAGATCAAAAATCTAAAAGAATTAATTGATATTATCTAATTCTATTTTCTTCAAAATTTTTATTAAGTTTTAAAGAAATAGTTCTTGTGTTTTTTCTATTCCAGTCAGAAAAAGATTTTAAAATAGGAATTACTGATAAGCCAAATTCAGTAAGTGAATACTCTACTTTTGGAGGCACTACTTGGTGCATTTTTCTATTAACTATGCCATCTGTTTCTAGTTCTTTAAGTTGTTTAGATAACATTTGTTGAGTTATAGTTTTTAAACCTCTCTTAAGAATATTAAATCTAACTTTCTTATTGTTGTACAAAGTAAATAAAATTCTAATTTTCCATTTACCTCCTAAAAAGTAAACTGCTCTTTCTGCTGGACATTCTATTAAATTTTTCAAGGTATGTTTTTATATACTAGTATGATTATTTTGCGTTCTTGTGTAATTG
>JAFJTK010000128.1 GCA_017880265.1 Candidatus Pelagibacter sp.
GATGTAGCTATCGATTTAGCTGTTGAGAAAAATAATGGAAAACCAGTAACTGTTGCAATGGCATTTGAACAAGATGCCTTTTCTCAAGATGTTAGATTAGGTGTTTTGGAAGCGATTGAAAGAACTGGATCTAAAAAAGTAATAGACGACAAGCTACCTAAAGAACTAAATGATATGGCTGCAACTTTAGCAAAAGTTAAAGCTGTTAAACCAGATGTTCTTGTGGTTTCAGGTCACACTAAAGGTGCCTTAACAGCTGTTAGACAAATCGCTGAAATGAAAGTTGATGTACCAATGCTTGCAATGACACACTGTGATGCTGCGAAATTATCAAAACAACATGGTAAAAATTCACAGTATGCATTATGTGCTTCACAATGGCATAAAACTTTAACTTACAAGGATGATTTCTTTAAAGACGGTATGACATATGATGCTGACTTTAAAAAATTATTTGATTATGCACCCCCGTATCAAGCAGCTGAGTCTTCAGCAGCTTTATTGGTTTTTAAAGATGCATTTGAAAGAGCTAATTCTTTTGACAAAGTAAAAGTCAGAGACGCTCTTGCTGCTACTGATATGCAAACTTTTTATGGAAACATAAAATTTGCAGCAGGTGGTCAGAATGTTGATAAGCCAATGGTGTTATTCCAAGTTATGTGTGATGGAGATAAATGTGAAAATAAAGTTGTAGCTCCTACTAAATGGGCTTCAGCTGAGTTGATACATCCAATTCCATCTTGGTCTCAAAGATAATATCTAATATTTAAAATGCTCCCTAGCAATAGGGGGCATTTTTATATAAAAAGTTTTAAATTTATTTAGAAAGTTTTAAAAAAATTTATGGATCTACTTATATTTCAAGTACCAATATTAATGGTTCAAGCCTCATTAGATGGAATATTACTTGGAATATTATTTGCACTTATAGCTTATGGGATGGCTCTTCAATGGGGGGTAATGAATATTATAAATATCGCTCAAGGAGATTTGGTAATTCTAGGTGGATACATTGCTTATTTTATGTATTTGTCAGGAATTCATCCAGCTTTAGGTGTGATTGTTGCACCAGTGATAATGTATTTTGTAGGAGTAGGTCTTTATAAATTAGTAATAAATAAAGTTGTAGATAGAGATTTATTTATCTCAATACTTGCTACATTTGGCATAAGTATTCTTTTTATGCAGTTAATGAATTTTGCATTTGGTGCAGACGTTGTTCTTGCAAACTCAGAATTTGGTACAACAATGTTATTTAATAATTCAGTAACACTACCTAATTCAAAAATATTTTCAGCATTAATTAGTATTATCTTTGCAATTGGCCTTGTAATTTACATGAAAAAATCAAAGTTAGGTCGTGCAATAAGAGCAACAGCTCAAAATGCTAGAGCAGCAAAAATTTTAGGTGTTGATACAGAAAAAGTTTATGCAGCTACCTTTGGAATTAATGCAGCACTCTGTGGTGTTGCTGGAGCATTAATTGCAATTACATTTACAATCCATCCTTATATGGGACTACCTTATACGATTAGATCTTTTATGATTGTTATTATTGCAGGATTAGGAAATTTACCTGGAGTAGCTATCTCGGGAATGGGTCTTGGAGTATTCGAAGAGTTTGCAGATTACATTCTTGGAACAGAATTTAGAATTGGTTCAGTGTTTTTATTGCTAGTTTTAATTTTAGTTTATCGAAGATTTAAACTTTCTAGAAAAAGAGAGTATTTAAAATGAAGAATAATAATATTATTTTATATGCTGCAATATTAATTTTTGGTGTGGTTGCACCATTTATATTGCCAGCTTTTAAAGTTCAATTATCAATCTTGTGTATTTTAATTGTACTTGCTTTAACTTGGAATATCCAAGGTGGTGAGATGGGTTATAACACATTTGGGAATATTTTATTTTATGGGCTAGGCATGTATCTTTGCGCTTCTGTTCAGGTTGGAATGTTTTTTCCGCTTGCAGAATGGACAGAAAGTGGAGGTGAAAAAACTTTTGTTCATACGCCTAGTCAATTTTTTCAAGGGATGGCAGTTGGTCTTTTAGTTGCTGCAATAGTTCCAACTATTGTTGCTGGACTAATCGGCTATGCAATCCTTGGATTAAGAGGCCATTATTTTGCGATATGCACTTTAGGTTTAGGAGTAGCAGCTGGAGAAATTTCTGGTGGAATAGAAATTATTGGAGCAGGCCAAGGTTTTACAACTCCTCCCTTTCCTGAAGTTGGAAATCTAGAAGCTCGTGGTGAGTTTTTTTATTTTTTAAGTTTTATTGTCTTAATACTTACTTTTGTGTCTGTGAAAGCGATTTACTCAACTCGATTTAAGTTAATTCTTAATGCAATAAGAGACAACGAAGACAAAGCAGAAGCAATGGGTATTCAAACAATGAAGTATAAAATTATTGGTTGGATGATATCAGCTTTCTTCTGTGGTCTAGCTGGAGGTATCATGGGTGGATTAGTTGGTTACATTGACTCAACTGATGTTGCATTTGATGGAAGAGAGATGGGCGTGTTCATGGTTTTGATGGCAATTTTAGGAGGCAAAGGAACTTTATGGGGGCCGATTATAGGTGCAACTATATTTCATATATTTAAAGAAGGTTTTTGGACATTCTTCTTAGGTTGGCAGTACGTTGCTCTTGGAGTTTTGATTGTTGTGATAGTAATTTATTTCCCAGAGGGGATTATGGGATGGTTAAGAGAAAAATATCCAGAAAGATTTGGTGAAGTTGTTGATGAGGCAGACCGAAAAGCACAGGTAGAACTTAAATGAGTATTTTAGAAGTTAGCAACGTAAGTAAATCTTTTGGTGGAGTTAAAGCCAACGTTGATATTTCAATGAATGTAGAAAAAGGAAAAATTGTTGGTTTAATCGGACCAAATGGATCGGGAAAAACAACATTGTTTAATTCTATTGTTGGAACTTACCCAATTGATAACGGTTCAATAAAATTTAATGGAAAAGAAGTATCAGAATTGCCAGTACCGGTGATTGCAAAACTTGGTTTATTGAGAACCTTTCAACAAACTAGAATCTATGGAAAATTAAATTGCGTAGAAAATATGCTTATTAGCCACAAAGATAGTGATGTAAATATAATGAGTATTTTTTCTAAAATTCCAAAAGACCTTACCGAAAGAGCTGAAAATTTATTAAACTTTGTTGGTTTATATCAAAAAAGAAAACTGAGAGCAGGAGATTTATCATTTGGCCAGCAAAAATTATTAGAACTTGCTATGGCTTTAATGAACGAACCAGAAATGTTGTTATTAGATGAGCCTACTGCAGGAATTAACCCTACATTGATTAATGGAATTATAGATAGGTTAATTAAAGTAAATCAGGATTTTGGAATAACTCTTTTAGTCATAGAGCATAACATGAGAGTTATTATGCAATTAGCAGAAGATATTTTTTGTTTAGCGCATGGTAAAATGCTAGCCAATGGATCTCCGGATGAAATTAAAAATGATAAGCGTGTAATTGATGCGTATTTAGGAGCTCAATAATGTCAAATCAATATGAAGTACTAGGAAAAGCTCCAACAGCAGATGATTTAAAAAAATTATCAGCAGATGATATTCATTTAACGATTAAAGGTTTAAATGCTGGGTATGGTAAAATGGAAATTTTGCATAATTTTGATTTATTTGTAAATAAAGCTCAGTCTCTATGTTTAATTGGACCCAACGGTGCGGGCAAGTCTACAATACTTCATTCAATATATGGATTTACCAACATATTTTCAGGCCAAATTGAAATTGATGGAAAAGAAATTACAAATTTATCACCAGCTGAAAAATTAAAATCAGTAGGTATAGCCTACATACTTCAAGATAATTCAGTTTTTCCAGATATGACGGTTGAGGAAAATTTATTAATGGGTGGCTATATCAAAGATAAAACTGACGAGTCTTACGAAGAAGCAGAAAAGATTTTTGAAAAGTATGAAAGATTAAGAAATCGAAGAAATCAACCTGCTAAAGTTTTATCTG
>JAFJTK010000190.1 GCA_017880265.1 Candidatus Pelagibacter sp.
CTTCTTTTAAAGCACTCATTGTATTTTGGTTGCTAGGTGTTTCTAAAGACTCTGACAATGAAGGTGATCTTACAAAGAAGGCAATTACCAAACCTATTACTAGGAATATCGTGAAGATATACAATGTATCAATCCAGCCACTATTTTCTAAAGAGTAAGCTGTATATAATGGTGAAATAAAATAACCAAATGATCCAACGGCGGTAACCAAACTCATTGCTATAGTTCTGTTTGATAAAGGAAAGTGCTTACCTACAATTGACATTGGAATACTTATGGCAGTTCCTCCAAGACCGATACCAACCAAAAGACCCATGTCAATTTGAAAAAAAACACCTGTGTTAGGCCCTGAATATAAAAAATAAATACCTAAAATATAAAAAACAAAAGCTAACATGATAGCTTTATGTCCACCATATTTGTCAGCAATGGCTCCAAATATAGGTCCCGATAAACCCCACATCAACATCTGTAACCCAACAGCTAACCCAGACTCAGTTAAAGATATATTAAGATCATTTTTAAAATCAGGAAAAAATAAGCCAAATGTTTGTCTAACTCCTAATGATATTAAAACAACCAAACATGCTGCAATTAGAGTTATTAAAGCAGTTTTGTTTTGAATAAATTTTGTAGATGTCACTTTAAATTACTTTAAATGTTTTAAAGCCTGCTTAATATCAGCAATAAGGTCGCTTGGATCTTCAAGTCCAATATGAAATCTAACGAGATGCTCATCTTTTTTGAGTTTTAAATATTTTCTTTTCCCAGTTTCTCTAAATTCTTGATGTAATGCTAAACTTTCAAATCCTCCCCAACTATAACCATAACCAAACAATTTAAGTGAGTTCACAAATTTTCTAATTGAATTAACATTTTTTGATTTAATTTGAACACCCATTAAACCTGATGCACCTGAATAATACTTTTTCCACATCCTAAAATTATAAGAGTCTTTTTTATAGGGATATAATAATTTAAATTTTTTATTTTTTGATAAAAACTCTGCAACTTTTTTTGCATTCTCTCTATGTCTATCTAATCTAACATCAAGTGTTCTAAGTCCTCTAGTAATTAAATATGCATCATCAGGGCCAAGTCTTAATCCTGTAATTCTTTCTGCAGCTTTTACTTTTGGAAATACTTTTTTATTAACGGCTAATGATCCACCCATAACATCAGAGTGACCAGAATAATATTTGGTAGCTGATACAATTGCCATATCAAAACCAAGTTTTATAGGTTTTAAAAAATAAGGTGTTCCCCAAGTATTATCCATTACCGTTAGAATTTTATGTTTTTTTGCAATAGAAACAATTTTACCAAGGTCTTGAAAATCAAATGAATTACTTCCAGGATTTTCTACAAAAATTAATTTAGTTTTTTTGGTAATACTCTTTTCTAAAGTTTTAAGATCATGCGGATCATAAAATGTTGTTTTAATATTAAATTCTTTTAAGAAATTTTCAGTTAATATTCTAGTTGGGCTATAAACAGGGTCTGCAACAATGATTTCGTCTCCAGGTCTTGTCACACTAAATATTGCTAAAAATACTGCACCAAAACCGGTAGGTGTGGTAAACACATGATAACTTTCTTCCAACTTAGTTAAAATTTTTTGCAAAATATAAGTAGTAGAAGTACCTTGCCTACCATAATCGTAATGACCCCCTGTAGGATTTTTTATTGCTTTTGCTTGAGTTTTTCTAATATCTTTCATTGATTTGAAAATAATAGTCGATGCTCTAACAACTGGAGGGTTTACAGACTGATTATGAAAGTCTTTTGCTGTATGCTTTAAAAATGTCTTAAAAGAATTGCTCATAATAAAATTTGATATGTTAAGAAGACAATGCTATATCCCGTAAAAAACGTCAATAAATTAATAAATAGGACTGAATGAGTTACCCGAAGAAACATAGAGGTAGAAGAAAACAAGGCTCTAAAAAAAGAAGAGCTAAAAGAAAAAATAAGAAGAAGTAATTCCTCTATTCTTTAATCCAACCACCACCAAGCACTTTATGACCAAATTGGTCTTTACTATAGAATACGCATGCCTGTCCTGGTGAGATACCATCTTCAGGTCTAAGTAAATTTACATGGGCAGTATTATCGTTTTTTAAGTCAACTTTTGCTTCAAGAAGATTTCCCGTTGATCTCACTTTTACAAATATATTTTGATCTAAATCTTTTTTATCAGTTAATAAATTAAGATCTTTAAGAGATATATCTTTTTTTCCAAGGTTTTCCTTAGGTCCTACTATAATTTCGTTATTATCAGAGTTTATCTTTAAAACATAAAGGGGTTCTTTATCTGAGACTTTAATTCCTTTTCTTTGTCCAATTGTAAAATTGATAATACCATCATGGACACCAATTACTTTTCCTTCTAAATTTTTAATATTTCCTTTTTGAAAAGAGTCTGGTCTAAATTTTCTAATCACTGATGCATAATCTCCATTCGGTACAAAACAAATATCTTGGCTATCAGGCTTATCTGCAACGTTTAAATCTAATTCTTTTGCAATCTCTCTTGTTTTATCTTTCAACATTCCCCCTAGAGGAAATCTTAGATAGTCTAATTGTTCACGTGTTGTATTGAATAAAAAATAACTTTGATCTCTGTTTTCATCAATTGCTCTGTACATATTGTTGGTATTATTTGCAGTAATATTTTTTACATAATGACCAGTTACTAATGCATCTGCATTAAGGTCTTTTGAAACTTCAAATAAATCTTTAAATTTCACTGTTTGATTACATTGAACACATGGTATTGGAGTTTCACCATTTAAATAACTATCAACAAAATTATCTATAACACCTTGCTTGAACTTATCTTGGTAATATAAAATTTTATGTTCAATTCCTAATTTATGAGCAACCCGTTTTGCATCCATGATATCTTGTCCTGAACAGCATTGTTTGGATTTAGCTACTTCTTTTCCATCATCATAAAGCTTCAAAGTTATACCTATAACTTTATACCCTTCATTTTTCATAATTCCGGCAACCGTTGATGAGTCCACTCCACCAGACATAGCAACGACAACTGTCGTATCCTCAGGCTTTTTATCAATTCCAATAGAGTTTAATTCTTTATTCATAAGGTGGTATTTATACTGATTTACAATATAAGTTAAATTAAATGATTTTAGATTATGAGCCAGGTGACAAAGTCACTAATCCAAACAATAAAGACTGGGGTATTGGGCAAGTTCAATCTATCATAAATGATAAAGTAACAGTCAATTTTGAAAACGCTGGAAAAAAAGTAATCAATGCTAAAAATGTTGAATTAAAACGAATTAAATAAATTTAAAATGGACATAAAAAAAATAATAGAAAAGTTAGTAGATCCTTTTTTAAAGGCTGGCGATTTGTCAATATCCCTTAGAGAAAAAGGTTTAAAAAAAGAAATAAAATCTGACAACACCCCTGTCAGCAATGGCGATCTTGAAGTTAATAAATTTATTACTAAAAATATATCTGATATCACACCAGATATTCCAATTATATCTGAGGAAACTTCTGATAACAAAGATAACACTCAATTAAAAAATTTTTGGTTAGTCGATCCTATTGATGGAACATACGATTATATAAATAACCTTGAAGAGTTCACAATTAATGCTGGTTTAATAATTGATAACAAGCCTGTAGCAGGATTAATTTATGCCCCTGCAAAAAAAAGGATGTTTTATTCATTTGGAGAAGGAAATGCTTTTGAGCTAACTAACGGACAAACTATAAACTTAAGTGATAAAGTTATTGAAAATAAAAGACCTATTAAATTTATTTCCTATTCAAACAAAATTAAACCTGAAATTCAAAAAATATATCAAGACATTGGAGTAGTTGAAAATGTAAAAATGAAAAGTTCACTGAAATTTTGTGTGGTAGCAGCTGGAGAATATGATGGATACGTTGCAGAACCAAGA
>JAFJTK010000164.1 GCA_017880265.1 Candidatus Pelagibacter sp.
CATTCACCTTTTCCAGATAATGATACTTGATAACCTAAGTTACACTGAAAAGGATTGTGTTGTTGGTCCATATCTTGACCCCATGAAAGAATTCCAGCTTGAATTCTTCTGTGGTGAGCAGGAGCAATAACCATAAGGCTATGTTTCTTTCCAGCCTCAAGAACAGCATTCCACATATCCTCAGCATATAAAGTAGAGTCTCTTAAGTAAATTTCATATCCAGCTTCACCTGAGAAACCAGACTGTGAAATGACACAACTTCTTCCACCCACTTTAACTTCTGCTAAACCGTAGAAAGGCATATTGTCGAAATCAACTTGATCTCCACAAAGATCTTTCATTAAAGCTTTTGATTTAGGTCCTTGTATTTGCACAGGACTGACATCAATTTCTTCAATCGTACAGTCAAATCTTCCATCAGCATTTACCCCTTGAAGGTACATACCAATATCACTATCAGATAAACTAAACCAAAATTCGTCTTCAGAAATTCTAAGAAGAATTGGATCATTTAAAACTCCACCATATGCGTTACACAAGATTACATATCTTGCTCTCATAGGAGAAATTTTTGTTGCATCTCTAGTTATTACATAGTCAGTAAATTTTTCTGCATCTGGACCTTTAACTCTGATTTGTCTTTCAACAGCAACGTTCCACATAGTAACGTGATTTACAATTGCGTCGTACTCAACCATTGCTCCACCATCTTCTGGTTTTACATAGCCTCTTGGGTGATAAATACGATTGTAAACAGTTGCTCTCCAACAACCTGCCTGCATTGATAAATGCCAATAAGGTGATTTTCTTACCCTTGTTGAGATAAGCATTTCAACTTTAGTTGGCCCACTTTGTCTTAAATTGTATGGTACTGCACGATCTGATTGATCAACTGAAGTAACATGTTTTAGTTTAGTATAGTCAAATTCATTAGACATAACTATTCTCCTTCAACCACTTGTTTGTTTCCTTCAAGCCGCCGAATGTATAAATGTGGAAGTTATCAGTATGCGATTTAACTTTCCCAATTAAATCATTAGGGTCTTTAGGTTTCAATAAATCTAACGCCTTACTAAAATTAGATTTAAGAAAATTTAAGGAATTTTTTGCTCCAACAATATTTGCAAACTTAATTAAGCTTGATATTTTTAGAGGCCCAGTAATTCCAACATGCACTGGTACGCTTTGTTTAGAAATAAAATCTATGATAGGCTGAGGATCTAGCAACCATTGAGTTACTATATAATCAGCATAAGGCTTTTTATCTATCATAGCTTTGTCTAAATCTGTATCGGATATGTCGGGACTTCCCTCAGGATGTCCGGCAATTCCTATTTTCATATTTTCAAAATATCCTGTTTCTAAAAGTTGAAACGAACTATCAAATTTTCCTAATGGTTCTCTACCACCACCAATTATTAACACTTGTTTTACGCCGCCATCTTTACATCTTGAAACATAATCTTTAAGCTCAAGGTCATTTTGAATTGATCTTGCAGGAAAATGAGGCACAGGATTGAAACCTTTTTTTACAAGTTCAATTGATTGATTTGAAGTTTCTTTATAGTCTCCACCAGGAAGCATTGTAACGTACACATCCTTTACAGAAGGCAGAGTTTCAAGGTCAGAGTTAGGACCAATTTCCAATGAAAAATTCATTTTTCCAGATCATTATCTTATTTGAAAAAGCTGTCAAAGAAATTCAGCATGGTTCAAAATGGAAATTTGTTGCCAAAAATTATGTCCATGATATTTTTTTTTGTGGATCAAAATCAGAAAAATAAACCTCTCAGTGAGATCTTGGATATCAAGAAATTGATGAATGTAGATAGAGCTATTGAGAGTGCTAACGGACTTCCAAATGAGTGCTACACAAGCGAACAATATTTAGAGTACGAAAGAGATAAGATTTTTTGTGATAAATGGACAGTTATTGGGGTGGGGAGTTCAATACCAAAGGCTGGTGATGCAATGCCATACAATCTACTCGGGATTCCTTTGCTAATTGTCAGAGACAAAGATCTTAATATTAGAGTATTTCATAATGTTTGTAGTCACAGAGGTTTTAAGCTTTTGGATGAGCCCTGCACTTTAAAAAACGTAATAAGATGTCCTTATCATTCATGGTCATATGACTTTAAAGGAAACCTGGTAGCCACCCCCCATATAGGAGGATTAAACGTTCATAATTCAGATAAATTTGAAAAGAATCAGAGCAATCTAAAAGAAGTGAGATCAAAAATATGGATGGATATAATTTTTGTAAATATTAATTCGAACGAAATTGATTTTGAAGATTATATTAAACCACTTGAACATAGATGGTCTAAATTTATTAATCACGAAGATCAAAAATTACTAGTTCACTCTAAAGACTATGGTGCTTTTGATTTAGAGGTAAATAGCAATTGGAAATTTGCTATAGAAAATTATTGTGAAAGTTATCATCTACCAACTATTCATCCAGAATTAAATAAAGTATCAAATATTAATGATCATTATCATATTCAAGGATTACCAAATCGATTTGCAGGACAAGGAAGTGAAAAGTATGAGCAACCTGTAAAGGGAAATAAAAAATTTGATACATTTAAAAATTGGGAAAAAAGTTCACTCAAAAATTCTGAATATATCGCATTATTTCCTAATGTTATGATTGGTTTGCATCTAGATCACTTTTATGTTTTTTGGTTAGAGCCACTTGCGGTAAATAAAACTAAAGAACATATGCAAATGTATTATGTTGGAGATAAAAGTGCTAATGGTGAAGAGCTTAAAGAATTAAGAAAAGAAAATGCAAGATTTTGGAAAGATGTTATGTTGGAAGATATAAGTGCAATTGAAGGGATGCAGGCAGGGAGAGGATCACCAGTTTATAATGGAGGAAATTTTTCACCAGTTATGGATCAGCCCACTCATCAGTTTCATAAATGGGTAGCAAATAGTTTATTATAAAAAATGAAAATTATTTTAATAATGGGCCTGCCAGGATCAGGCAAAACAACATTAGCTGAGGAATTAGCTCCAATGCTTAATGCAAAAAGATTAAATGCTGATGAGGTTAGAAAAGAAGCAAATGATTGGGATTTTTCTGAAGAAGGAAGAAAAAGACAGGCAAGAAGAATGGCAGATTTTGCAAAAAAATTAAAAGAGGAAGGAAATTTTGTTGTAGCAGATTTTGTTTGCCCAACACCTGAAGCAAGAGCATTATTTCCTGCTGATTTTATTATTTGGGTTGATACCATCAAAGAGGGTAGATTTGATGATACTAACAAGATGTTTATCAAACCAGATAGGTTTGACTTTCATGTAACAACACAAGATGCTAAAAATTGGGCACCAAAAATAATAAAGGAGATAAAATAATGGCTTACGAATGGGATAACAAAAAACCAACCGCACAAATGTTAGGAAGATGGCAACCATTTCACGATGGTCATTATACTTTATTTAAAGAAATTATTAAAAAAACAGGTCAAGTTTGTATTCAAATTAGAGATGTACAAGGGGTGGATGATAATCCTTTTGACTTTGAAACAGTTAAGAAAAATATAGAGGACAGATTAAACCCTGAGTTTGAAGGTCAGTTTAAAGTA
Organism: Candidatus Pelagibacter sp.; assembly: GCA_017880265.1. The sequence goes on from JAFJTK010000164.1 coordinate 3,597, forward strand.
ATGTTGGTGCCAAATATAACAAATATTTGTTATGGAAGAGGTGTCGGATACAAAATTGAAGAAATTGAACTGTCAAAAGAAATTCAAGAAATATCTGCAACTAAAATAAGAGCAAAGATGAGAGAAGAAGGAAAATTAAAATAAATTTTAATGAGTAATATCAAGATTAAAAAAATTGATAGCGAAATATCATCTATTATTATTGATGAACAAAAAACATATAATTCTTTATCATTTAAAAATTTAACTGATTTACTAAAAGCATTAAAAAAACTTGATGCAGACAAAAAGATAAA
>JAFJTK010000193.1 GCA_017880265.1 Candidatus Pelagibacter sp.
TCCCAACTGCAAAACCTGCAATATCAAATTTACCTTTTTCATATGTGCCTGGCATTTCAGCTGTTTCACCACCAACCAATTCACACTTAGATAATTTACATCCTTTTACGATACCTTTAATGATTGATTTTAATTTTTTTAAATCAATTTTATTTATAGAAATATAGTCTAAAAAAAGTAAAGGCTTTGCACCTTGAACAATTAAATCGTTTACACTCATTGCAACTAAATCAATTCCAATAGTGTCATATTTATTTAGAATATTCGCGATTTCAACTTTAGTGCCAACACCATCTGTGCAGGCAACAATTTTTGGTTGTTTTATGTGATTTGGAATGTCTGATATAGAACCGAAACCACCAATATTTGAAAACTTTTTTTTGCCCCTTTTTTTTGATGAAACAGACGAAATGAAATTAACAAACTTATCTGCAGCATTTATGTTAACTCCACTTTTTTTATAGGTTATTAATTTATTATTCATTAATATATTTTATGAAATTTAATATTAAACTTTTTAATTATAAAAGATTATATATTCATTTTTGCTTACTTGCTTTGTTAAATATTTTTTTTTCCACAGAAAATATTCAAGCAAAGACTTTCTCAATCAATGATGTAGAAATATCCACTCCATTTGAGATTAATTTTGATAAAAACAAGATAATTGATGAAGGATTTGCGCTGGCATTTAACAGGTTGGTTTTATCCATATTGCAAACACAAGATCAAAACAAGCTAAGTAAAACACCAATTGGTTTAATTAAAAGTATGATTGAAACTTTTTCAATTCAAGAAGAAAAATTTATTAATGAAGTTTATTATTTATCTTTAAATGTATCATTTAATAAAAAAAAAATATTAAATTTAATGGAAAAAAAAAATATCTTTCCATCTCTTCCAGTTGAAAAAAAAATATTTTTTTTACCAATTATAGTAGATAAAAATAAAGATGAAATTTCAATTTTTTCTGAAAATTATATTTTTAATAATTGGAATTCTAATAATCAAAAATATCATTTATTAAGATATGTTTTACCCACTGAAGATCTAGATGATTTCAATTTAATAAAAAGATATTCAAAAATCTTGGAAAGTTATAATTTTAGTGAAATTATAAAAAAATATAATCTTGATGATTATATTATATCAATCATCTATAAAGAAAATAATACAATTAAAGTTTTAAATAAAATAAACTTTAATCAAGAAGAAGATCTTAAAAATATCAGTTTTCAAAATCTTAATATAGATAATTATAAAGAAGCAGATAAATTAATTGAAAGTTTGAAAAGTATTTATGAAAATTATTGGAAGAGTAAAAATGAAATTAATACATCGGTAAAGATATCTTTAACTATTTCAATTAATAACAACGACAATTCAGAAATTTCAAAGTTTGAAGAAATATTAGACAATACAGATTTGATATATGATTATCATATTTATAAATTTAACAATAAAGATAATTTTTACAAAGTTATATTTAATGGATCACCAGATTACTTTCTTAAAATTATGAAAAATAAAAATTATGAATTTGATATTCAAAATCAAATTTGGGTAGTTAAATGAGTAATTTAAATCAATTAATATTAAATTTTGATTATGATCAAAATTTTAAAGATCAAGATTTTTATGTTTCAAAGAGCAATGAGTTTGCATTTAAATTATTAAATAGTTGGCCCAAGTGGGAAAAGAATTTTGTAAATTTAATTGGAGAAAATTTTTCTGGCAAAACTCATTTGGTCAATATCTTTTTACAAAAGTTTAAAGGAATTAAGATAGAAGCTAATGAAATTAATAATGAATTTTTAAAAAAGATTAAGATCTTTGAAAATATAATCATTGAAAATTTTAATGATAAAATTGATGAAAATTTATTATTCACTTTAATTAATATTGTTGATCAGGATAATAAATATTTAATTTTAACTTCAAAAACTCCTATTGTTCAACATTCTTTTAATTTAAGAGATTTAAATTCAAGATCTAAAAATTTTTTATTGTGCAATATTGAGAAACCAGGAGATGATTTAATGTTTGCACTTATATTAAAAAACTTATCTGATCGCCAAATATCTATAGATAAGAAATTAGTTGATTTTATTATTAAAAGAATTGATAGATCGTATGGCAAAATTTTTGATTTCATATATAAAATCGACAAAATTAGTTTAAAACGAAAAAAACCAATCGATTTTAAAATTATAAAAGAAGCCCTAGGAGAATAATTGAATAAATATAGATCACATAATTGTAATGAGTTAAGAAAAGATGATTTAGATAAAAATATTTCAATCTCTGGGTGGATTAATAAAAAAAGAGATCATGGAAACCTTTTATTTATTGACCTACGAGATAACTACGGAATTACCCAATGCATTATAGATAAAGAAAATAAAAATTTTTTAGATTTAGAAAAAACTCAACTTGAAACTGTCATAAAAGTTAGTGGAAAAGTTGTTAGTCGTTCTGATGAGACCATTAATAAAGAAATTCAAACTGGTGAAATTGAAGTTGTTATAAATGAATTTGAAATATTAGGGACTTGCAAAGAATTACCAATGCCAGTTTTTAGCGATCAAGAATATGCTGAAGAAATAAGATTAAAATATAGATTTTTAGATTTAAGAAGAAAAAAAATTCATGAAAATATAATTTTAAGATCAAAAGTGATTTCATATATCAGAAATGAAATGACTAAACTTGGTTTTTTAGAATTTCAAACACCAATTTTAACTTCATCAAGTCCAGAAGGTGCAAGAGATTTTTTGGTTCCAAGCAGACTAAACCCTGGAAAATTTTATGCATTACCACAAGCACCTCAACAATTTAAACAATTAATAATGGTCTCTGGTTTTGATAAATATTTTCAAATTGCTCCTTGTTTTAGAGATGAAGATGCTAGAGCTGATAGAAGTCCAGGGGAATTTTATCAATTAGATTTAGAGATGTCTTTTGTGGAACAAGAAGATGTTTTTAATGTTGTTGAAACTTTAATGGTTAATACTTTTAAGAAATTCTCAAATAAAAAACTAATGTACGATAAATTTCCAAAAATTTCATATGCTGATGCAATGTTAAATTATGGAACTGACAAGCCTGATTTAAGAAACCCACTACTTATAAATGATATTACAGAAATATTTACAAGAGAAGATGTATCGTTTGAGATATTTAAAAAACTTGTAAAATCTGGTTCAAAAGTCAGATGTATTTCAACTAAAAATACAAAAGATAAACCTAGAAGTTTTTTTGACAATATTGATAAATGGGCGAAAGAACAGGGTGCCTCTGGATTAGCATATTTTACTTTTGAAAAAGAAGATCAGCTTTCAGCTAAAGGACCGATTGGAAAGTTTTTTTCACCTGAGGCATTAGAAGAAATTATGAAAAAGACTAATTCAGAAGTAGGTGATAGTATTTTCATGGCCTGTGGAAAGCAAAATGATCTAGAAAAGATTACCTCACTCGCTAGAGATAAAATAGCAAAAGATCTAGATTTAATTGACGATAATGTTTTTGCATTTTGTTGGATTGTTGATTATCCAATGTTTGAAAAAGATGAAGTAACTAACAAAATTGAGTTTAGTCATAATCCATTTTCTATGCCACAAGGAAATTTAACTGAAGAAGATTTTGAAAAACCTTTAGATATATTGGCTTATCAATACGATATTGTCTGTAATGGTATTGAACTTTCTTCTGGTGCGATAAGAAACCACAAACCAGAACTTATGTACAAACTTTTTTCAATAGCAGGCTATGACAAGAAACAAGTAGATGAAAAATTTAGTGGTATGATTAATGCATTAAGTTATGGAGCCCCACCTCATGGAGGAATAGCCCCTGGTATTGATAGAATAGTAATGTTGCTAGCGAATGAA
>JAFJTK010000156.1 GCA_017880265.1 Candidatus Pelagibacter sp.
ACTGTTGAAGAAAATTTAGAAATGGGTGCTTTTCTTATTAGTGAAGAAATTAAAGACACTATTGAGGAAATTTATAGCTTATTTCCTATTCTAAAAGAAAAACGAAACCAATTTGTTGGTGAATTATCAGGCGGACAAAGACAGCAAGTAGCTCTCGGTCGAGCACTCATGATTAAACCAACGGTTCTTATGTTAGATGAACCTACGGCTGGGGTTTCACCAATTGTAATGGATGAATTATTTGATCATATAGTAAAAGTTAAAAGAACTAATGTTGCAATTTTAATGGTGGAACAAAATGCAAAACAAGCCCTCAATATTTCTGATAGAGGATATGTGTTAGTTACTGGGGAAAATCGATACTCTGGAACAGGTAATGAATTATTAAATGACCCAAGAGTAAGAAGCTCTTTTTTAGGAGGATAATATGGATTTTTTAAATGCTATAATTCTTTTATTAAATTATATATTTATTCCAGCTTTAACTTATGGCTCTCAATTAGCACTTGGGGCTATTTTTGTTACTTTAATTTATGGTATTTTAAGATTTGCTAACTTTGCAACAGGAGACATGATGTCTTTTGGAACCATGGTTACAATTTTATTTACTTGGTATTTCCAATCAATTGGAATTTCACTTGGAGTATTGCCAACAGCTTTAATAGCTATTCCTTTTGCAATATTATTTATGATTATTTACATGCTGTTTATTGATAAGTTTGTATTTAAATATTACAGAGTAAATAAAAGTCCACCAGTCCAATTGGCAATGGTTAGTATTGGAGTAATGTTTGTTACTCAAGCAGTTGTAAGAATTATAATTGGACCATCAGATAGAAGATTTTTTGATGGAGAAAAATTTATTATTAAAGCTCGAGAATTTAAGGAGATGACGGGTCTTAATGAAGGTCTTGCATTAAAATCTACACAAGTAATAACAATATTTGTCACAATTGTATTAGTTTCTCTTTTGTTTTGGTTTTTGAATAAAACTAAAACAGGGAAGAGCATGAAGGCATATTCTGATAATGAGGATCTTGCATTGCTTTCAGGAATAGATCCAAAAAAAATAGTAATGATTACCTGGATTATAGCAGGGATTTTAGCAACTATTGGAGGAGCTTTATATGGTCTAGATAAAAGTTTTAAACCTTTTACTTATTTTAACAATATGCTTCCCATATTTGCTGCTGCAATTGTTGGTGGGATAGGGAATCCTTTTGGAGCCTTTTTAGGAGGATATGTTATCGCATTCTCTGAAATATTTTTAACTTATGCTTATAAAAAATTCTTTATGTATATTTTACCAGAAAGTATGGCGCCTGAAAGTTTAGTTCAACTTTTATCAACTGATTATAAATTTGCAGTTTCATTTTCAATATTAGTTATCGTATTGCTTTATAGACCATCAGGAATATTTAAAGGAAAAGTATTGTGAGAAAGAATTTAAATGTAATTGCTGCTTACAGCATCATGATGGGTTTAATTATTCTAGTAGGAATCTTTCAATCTTGGAACGTTGCTTTATCAATATTTAATCTTTGTTTAATTTCAGCAGTAATGACTATGGGTGCTAATATTCAGTGGGGTTATGCAGGGCTAATTAATTTTGGAATTATGGGTTATACAGCGCTTGGAGGTTTGGCAGCTGTCTTAATCTCAGTTGATCCAGTACAAGAAGCGTGGCGCGCTGGGGGTTTTGATATATTAATGTGTTTATGGCTAATTATTGTAATGGTATTAGCAATAAGATTTATTCTAAAGCATTTTGAAAAATCAAAATTTAGGACTTATGGGATAGCAGCAATAATAGTTGCTGGAATTGTAATTATTAGAATAACTGCAGAACCTGGAATTGAAGCGATTGAAGGAGTTAATCCTGCAAAAACTGGATTTCTTGGTGGCTTTGGGCTACCAATTATTTTTTCTTGGATTGTTGGAGCGTTTTTTGCAGGTGGACTAGCTTTTATAGTTGGAAAAGTAGCTCTAGGTTTAAGAGCTGATTATCTGGCAATTGCAACTTTACTTATTTCTGAAATTGTAATTGCAATAATCAAACACGAAGATTGGTTAACTAGAGGAGTTAAAAATGTAATAGGTCTAAAAAGACCAGCACCTTACGAGGTAGATCTTCAAACGACAGAATGGTTCATTAATTTAGTTGAGAGATTTAATTCTGGAAAATTAGCCTTAATTTCAAACTTAGCTGATCGACAGGCAGCCTTAAACCAGTTGGTAATTGAGGGCTCATCTGTTTTTGTTAAACTTTGTTATTCAGGATTATTTTTAGTTATCGTGATTATACTCTTAATTTTAACTCAAAAAGCACTTTACTCTCCATGGGGAAGAATGATGAGAGCAATTAGAGATAATGAAGAAGCCGCAAATGCTATGGGAAAAAATGTTGTTAAACAACATCTGTTAATATTCATACTTGGATCAGCAATTGTTGGAATAGCTGGTGCAATGTTAGTTACACAAGATGGTTTATTTACACCAGGAAGTTATAGACCGATGAGATACACATTTTTAATTTGGGTGATGGTCATTGTTGGTGGAAGTGGTAATAACTTTGGTGCAATCTTAGGTGGTTTTGTTGTTTGGTTTTTATGGATTGAAGCTGCTCCAATAGCTTTATTTTTAATTAATTTTTTCACCGCAGGGATACCAGAAACTAACGCTTTAAAAGCTCACTTAATTGAAAGCGTACCATATTTTAGATTTTTAATGATGGGCTTAGGTTTATTATTAATTATGAGATTTAGACCCAAGGGTATACTTCCAGAAAAAATAGAAATAAAGTAATTATCATATGAAATATATCATATTAGGTGCTGCTATTGCTTGGGCTATGTACATGGCTGACAAGTATATATTTTAACTACTATCCTTTTTTTGATTAATATTTTTTAGTAACTTTAATAAAATTAGATGTCTTTTTTAAACTATTTCGATTTTAACTTATCTCAATTTTTAATTATTTTATTTATTGTATTTATTGCATCTATCATCAGAGGATTTAATGGTTTTGGTTTTTCAGCAACATGTATTTCAGGTTTAGCTTTTATGCTGCCTGCAATAGAAATCGTTCCAATCATATTAATATTAGAAGTTTTCATAAGCATTTTTATGATTCCATACGTATGGAATAAAATAGATTGGAATTTTGTATTTAAACTATTAATAGGAATTGCCATTGGATCTCCAGTTGGATTGTATTTGCTCAAATATCTTTCCCCTGAAACCACTCATTTATATGTGTGTTTAATCATAATTTTTTTTTCAATACTATTGATGATGGGTTATTCAAATAGAAAAATAAATAATGATCCAGCAAAGATTATAACTGGAGTAATTTCGGGAACTTTAAATGGATTAACAACTCTTGGCGGAATGCCAGTTGCATTATTTTTACTAGTAACAAGTATTCAGCCTGCCGTAATTAGAGGTTCTTTAGCAGCTCTATTTTTTTTAACAGATGTATATGCTTTTATTCTAAGTTTTTTTGGTGGAATTGTTGATATGACAACTATTTATCGAACTATTCCATTGATAATAGTTTTACCAATAGGCGTTTTCATTGGAAATAAATTTTTTGTAAAGAGTAAAGAAAAACTTTACAGAAAAGTTGTTTTCTATTTCTTAATAGTTATTTCAATTTTTGGTATTTTGAGAATTTTTAGTTCTATTTAGATATAAAAAAACCCCAGTAATTTTCATTACTGGGGTTTTAATCAGATAATAATTATCTTTGTTTTTTAGTTTTAAATTTTCCGCCTTTTATTTCTTGCTCTAAAAAAGAACCTTCAGCTTCACCAACATCAGTAAAAGTTACTCCAGTTGCACCTTCGTAATTTATCTTTTTACCTTTAGCTA
>JAFJTK010000176.1 GCA_017880265.1 Candidatus Pelagibacter sp.
GATAATGGAGCGGCGACCATTATAAAAGACAGTGTTTGCATTGACGGTTTCCATTGACCAAATATCGAAATATAAATCAGCGTTAATCCAGCAAACAAAGCTAATCCTTTACCACTTAATTTATAAGAAAGTATTGTTGCTCCAGCTGCAACAATAGTCCAAGGCAAACCAGGCAACTCTAACCATGGATACGCATCAATAAAATCCCAACTAGTAAACGCTACGATAGTTTCCAATCCACCTAATAAAATCTCTCTAATCAATTCAATTAAAAAGGTCATAAAGGATGTTAAATTTCTACTAATCTGAAGCAATAATGGACGAGTTTTAAATTCTTGAGTGTCTTCATTCCAAAACTCCATTGGCATCCACTCATTCATTAAGAAAAATAAAGAGTCGTTTATCCAAATTGGCAACCAACCAAGTAATGGTGGCAATCTCCAAAATACATCAAATGCGTAATACCTAACTTCTTTACCTAAGAAAAAATAAACGCTTTGATTAGGGTCTTTAATAAATTCTGCTTGGCCTCTTATAAATTTATAAGTTTCTGGAACATCAATTGCAAAACACAATCCAAAAAAAATAGCTAATAAAAATAACCATTGAAATAATTTTGGATATTTTTTTAAATATTCCATACTTTAATTATCGTTTTTTCTTCCTCCAAAAACTGTATCAATTATTTTTGATGGTTTAATTGAACCTACAACGTTATTATTTGAATCAACTACGCTTACTGTTTTTTCTTGAGTAAGAATTTTTTCTGCAACATTTTCTATAATGTCATCTTTTGAAACATTTAAATCACCCAAATTATCATTGGTAGAAGCGTCCATTATATCTTCAATTACTAAAACTTTTTCTCTTGGAACTTCTTCCGTAAACTTACTTACATATTCTGTAGCTGGGTTTAATACTATATTGGCTGGTGTATCTAGTTGTTCAATTATACCATCTTTCATAATCGCTATTCTATCTGCTAGCTTTAATGCCTCATCAAAATCATGAGTAATAAACATAATAGTTTTTTGTAATTTTTCTTGAAGTCTTAAAAACTCATCTTGCATTTCTTTTCTAATTAAAGGATCTAATGCAGAAAAAGGTTCGTCTAAAAACCATATATCAGGTTCTACCGCTAATGATCTTGCAATCCCCACTCTTTGTTGTTGTCCCCCTGAAAGCTCTCTTGGAAAGTAATTTTCTCTGCCGTCCAGTCCAACTAATTTGACCATTTCCATTGCTCTACTAATACTATCTTGTGTATTCGTACCTTTTATTTGAAGTGGAAAAGCAATATTTTCAACAACTGTTTTATGTGGCAACAAAGCAAAGCTTTGAAAAACCATTCCCATTTTATTTCTTCTAAGATCAATAAGTTCTTTATTATTTAATTCCAATAGATCTTGTCCCTCTATGAAAATTTTCCCACCAGTTGCATCTGTTAATCTTGAAATACATCTTAATAATGTTGATTTACCTGAGCCAGACAAACCCATTACTACAAGCATTTCTCCTTTTTTAACCTCAAAAGAAGCATTATTAACTCCAACTATACATCCTTTATCTTGAAAAGTTTTTGCATCTACATTGCCATTTGCTTCTTCAAGCATTTTTTTGGCATTTTCTCCAAAAATTTTGTAAACCGATTCACATTTGATGACTGTCTCAGACATAAGTTTTTTAAAGTTATATTAAATTTAATAAGATTTAAATGTTAATAATTGTTGCCTTTCCTCATTAAAAATTTTTAATAAAATAAACTCTTGTATCAATTCCGGTACTTAAAAAACTTAAAGCTTCTCCACTTATAGTAATACTCTCATCCACTCCTACATTATTTCCACTAACTGTAAAACCAGCGAAACATTTATTTTTTTCTTGATCCCATTTTACAAAAGTTTCATCAATTTGGTTTCCATTAATTGTGTACAGCTCATGAGCTCTAAAATTTAAAAAATTAGCACCCATTATAGCTCTTTGTGGGATTAATTTTGTAGCTTTGCACACTTGTTCATAGACGTCATCTGTTAATTTATAATGATCTGTTCCATCAAACGATACCAATATTCCTGAGGGTAACTTTGAGATCAACTCACTTAGTTTTTTTTCTTCAGCAATTCTTTGTTCTTCCAATTTCATTCTTTTAACTAAATCATCACCCTGTCCAAATATCCCATTTAAAATCCCAAAAAAAGCTATTACTATTAGTGTAACTATCGTCAAGCCAACAAATTGTTTTGTAAATTTTTGCGAGTTTTTAGTTTTACTTAAATTATTTTCTCTTGACATTACTCTTGCAACTTTCCATTTATCCAAGTACCTGTTTTTTGTTTACCATCAACCCAAGTAAATGTCCCTTGTCCATTCATAAAACCTTTAGACCACTCACCTTCATAAGTAGATCCATCTGGAAATGTTAGAATACCTTGTCCACTCCACTCGCTATTTTTAAATTCACCTTTGTAGACATATCCATTTGGCCATGTCTCGACTCCTTGACCTTGTTTTTTAGTTGCAACCCATTCACCTTCATAAGTTGTCTTATCAGTATAGACCCATTTACCATAACCATTTTCACAATTTCCCTCTTTACATCCAGTGCTTCGAGCAAATGCAGAAAAGCTAATTAAAAAACTTAAAACTATGAAAAGTAGAAATTTTTTCATGAATATATTTTACACAAATTTTAATAAAAAAAAATCCCCCCTAACTAAATTACGTTTAGGGGAGATTTAAAAATTTAAGCTTTTAAATTAATTTAAAAAAGCTTTCCAAACAGACTCGTTATCAGCTAACCATTTTTTAGCTGCATCTTCGTGAGTCATTTTGTCAACATCAACTAAAGCTGCCATTGCACCAATTTGACTTGTAGAGAATGACATTTTTTTGAACGCTGCTGCTGCATCTGGATGAGTTTTAGGGAAATCCTCATGAACTGCTTTTTTCAAGTATCCATCAGGAGAACCACATTTACCATCTCCACCATCTTCCGGTCTGCAACCAGCTGTGTATGGAGGGAAGTCAATAAATGTAAAACCAGCACCGTCTGTAAAGTTAGGTGTCCAGTTAAATATAATTGTTCCTCTTCCTTCTTTTTCAGCTGCAGATAACTCTGCCCAAAGAGCATCAGCACTTCCAGCAAATTTAACCCACCAAAGATCACCTAAACCTAAAGCGTCAACTCTTTGAGGAATTAAGTCACCATGCCAACTTTGTGGACCTTCCAACATTCTTCCTTTACCATCTGGTGAGTCAGGTGTTGTAAAGTTTTTTGCACAATCTGGATTTTTTAAAGCTGTCCAATCTGGTAGACCTGGGCATAATCCTTTATCAGTAACCCAATTTGGATAACCCATATCCTCTAGAGTTCTTGCCTCATGATCACCCCAATCAAGTACACCACCTTTATCTAAAGCAGTAGTAAATGATTTTCCAAAAGCAGATTCCCATACCTCGTGAGATACAGTTACATCTCCAATTCTAATTGACTCATATACCGCTTGTGAGTCAGCGTTAACGTATTTCACGTTATTTCCCATACTCTCGAAAATACCACCAATAACGTAAGCCATTACAATTTGGCTTGACCAGTTATGAGTTGGAATTACGATAGGTTTTTTGCTATCAGCGTTAGAAACTCCTGTAAAACTTACTACAGAAATTACTAGAGCAGATATTAATGATATTATTTTTTTCATTTTTTTCCCCTCTATTAATATTAATTTTTAAAGTATGTTATTAATTAAACTTATAGTCAACTCGTTTTGATTAGAATAAACTTATAAAAAATATATATAGTTTTGTTAAAATGTTAGGAACTAGTAACGA
>JAFJTK010000091.1 GCA_017880265.1 Candidatus Pelagibacter sp.
TCTCATTATTTGATAATCCTGATGCTTCAGATCCAAAAAGAAATGCTACTTTTTTGGTAAAATCAATTTTTTTTAAATCTTCTAATTGAATATGTTTAATATTTTTGTTTCTAAATCTTGCAGATGTTGCAATGACATAATCTATATTTTTTAATGCAGGTTCTAGATGATCAAATACTTTACTTTTATTAATAATATTTTTAGCCCCAACAGATGTTGCTAAAATTTTATCGTTTGGAAAAATAGGCTTTGGATCAATAACGGATAGTTTTTGAAAATTAAAATTTTTCATCCCTCTTGCACATGCACCAATATTTTCTGATAGTTGAGGCTTATGTAAAATAAAAGTAATATTATTAGCTGACATTATTATTAATACAAATCTTATAGGCTAGCTGGTGCCTTATCTTTAAATAGCTTATAATCTAAACTATCAACTAATGCTTTAAATGATGCATCAATTATGTTTGGTGAAACTCCTATAGTGAACCAGTTAACACCTTTAGAATCTGTACTTTCAATTGAAACTCTAGTTACTGCTTCAGTACCTGTATTTAAAATTCTCACTTTATAATCAACTAATTTTAAGTCTTTTAAATATTCTGAGTATTTTGCAAGTTTATTTACATTTTTTCTAATCGCATTATCAAGTGCATTAACAGGACCATTCCCTTGGCCCTCACATAATATTTTTTGACCATCAACTTCTAATTGTGCTTTTGCAATTGAAATGATTTCACCGGTATTATCTTTTTTGACTGTTACATCATATTCATTAATTAAAATATATCTTGGAATATCACCCATTAATCTTCTAGCTAACAATTCAAATGAAGCATCAGCTCCGTCATAACTATAGCCAATAAATTCTCTGTCTTTAACTTCGCTCAAAAGTTTTTTAATCTTTGGGTCATTTTTTTCAATCTGGATACCAATTGATTTTAATCTAGACATTATATTAGATTGACCAGCTTGATCTGAAACTACGATGTTTCTTGAATTCCCCACTTCTTCAGGATCAATATGTTCGTATGTTTTTGGGTCTTTTTGAACTGCTGATACATGCATCCCACCTTTATGTGAAAAAGCAGAAGCACCCACATAAGGTAAATGTTTATTAGGTTTTCTATTCAACAATTCATCTAATAATCTTGAGCACTGAGTTAAGTTTTTTAAGTTTTCTCGCTTTATATTTAATTCAAATTTTTCACTAAAATCTTTTTTTAGAAATAAAGATGGGATCAAAGACATTAAATTTGCATTACCACATCTCTCCCCTAGTCCATTAATAGTTCCTTGAATCTGTCTAACTCCAGCTTGAACTGCAGCTAAACTATTTGCTACTGCATTTTCTGTATCATTATGAGCATGGATCCCTAAATTTTCTCCAGGGATATGTTTTGTAATTTCAGATACAATTTTAGATACTTCGTGTGGAAGAGTTCCGCCATTGGTGTCACATAAAACAATCCATCTAGCCCCTTGATCGTATGCAGCTTTTAAACACTTTAATGCATATTCAGGATTAGACTTATATCCATCAAAGAAATGTTCTGCATCAAACATAAATTCTTTACCTGAACCAACGATATGTTTTGCACTCTCACTAATATTTTCTAAATTTTCTTCATTTGATATTCCAAGTGCTACATCAACTTGAAAGTCCCAAGATTTTCCAAATAAACAAACAGATGAGCTTTTTGAATTAATTAATGATGCTAACATGGGGTCATTTTCAGCACTATGTTCTGATTTTTTGGTCATTCCAAAGGCTGTAAGTTTTGCATTTTTAAAACCATGATCTTTGTTAAAAAACTCAGTATCAGTTGGGTTAGCTCCAGGCCAACCGCCTTCAATGTAATCTACCCCTAAATTATCTAGTGAATTTGATATTTTCTCTTTGTCATCAATTGAAAAATCAACCCCTTGAGTTTGGGCCCCATCTCTTAATGTGGTGTCAAAAATATATAGCTTTTCCTTGCTCATTTAAATTTCCAAATTGTTTTACCATCTTTATCTTCTATTAAAACACCTTTGTCTAAAAGGTAGTCTCTAATATTATCAGCTTCTGCATAGTTTTTATCTGCTCTAGCTTTATTTCTAAGTTCTATCTTGTTTTCAATTTCTGTCTCAGAGATATCTATTTTTCCTTTTTTATAATCTAGCCACTCTTCTTTAGTTTCTTGAAGTAAACCAATAAAATTACATGCTGAATTAAATATTTGTTTATCTGCATCATTTCCTTTGTTCGCTTTATCATAAAGCTTATGTAAATTAGCAATGTAACCTGGGGTATTGATATCATCATATAAAGGTTGAATAATTTCATCTTCCAGTTCTTTGCTGGAAGGTAAATAAGCATTATACCATTTATCAATTGTATTCTGACAATCGTTTAATAATTTATCATTCCAATCTAATGGTTGCTTATAGTGAGCACTGATCAAAGCTAATCTTAAAACTTGTCCACTAACTTTACCTCTAAAATCTTTAATCTTTAAAATATTACCCTGAGATTTTGCCATTTTTTCATTCGACATAGTAATAAAGGCATTGTGAAGCCAGTAATTAGCAAAAACCTTGGTATCATTTGCGCATCTTGATTGAGCAATTTCATTTTCATGATGTGGAAAAATTAAATCTATCCCTCCACCATGGATATCAAATTCATTTCCCAAAAATTTCTTAGACATTGCTGAGCATTCTAAATGCCAGCCAGGTCTACCCTTCCCCCAAGGAGAGTCCCAAGATGGTTCATTTTCTAAAGAAGGTTTCCACAACACAAAATCTTCTGAGTTTTTTTTGTTATCACTGACTTCAATTCTAGAGCCAGCAATTAATTCCTCTAATTTTTTATTTGATAATTGACCATAATCATCAAATTTTTTTACTTCAAAATAAACATGTTTATTATTTTCATAAGCAAAACCTTTTTTGATTAGCTCAGAGACCATCTCAATCATTAAATCAATATGCTCAGTTGCTTTGGGCTGTGCAGTTGGGATTTCACAATTTAGATAATTACAATCTTCACTAAAACTTTTAATTACAGTCTGTGTTAGATCTGAAATAGATATTTTTTTTTCATTTGATGATTTAATTATTTTATCATCAACATCAGTAATATTTCTTACATAAGTGACCGATGAATATTTGTTTTTAAGTATTTTAAAAAGAATATCAAAGATTACAATTGGTCTAGCATTTCCAATGTGAGGGTCATCATAAACAGTTGGCCCACAAACATACATGCCTATATTTTTTTCATCTATTGGAACAAATTTTTCTTTTTTGTTACTTAGATTGTTCGTTAAAAAAATATCTTTATTCATAATTTTAGAAATATACTTAATTTATAGATTTGTGAATCTATTTGATTAGTTTGGAATTTTGCATACTGGAATGGGCTCCATTTTATGCAAATTTTGTTTTCTTATCGTTTCGTATTTAGCTCTATTAGGTGAGTTAGGATTATCCATCGCTTCTTCTAATTCATGATATTTTAAACCCAGTTGACCTTCATCCGTTCGTCCATCATCCCATAGACCATCTGTTGGAGCAGCTTCAATTATTTCATTTAAAATTCCAAGTTCTTTTCCAATCTCCCAAACTTCACTTTTATTACAATCAGCTATTGGAGATATATCAACACCACCATCTCCATATTTTGTATAAAATCCTACACCAAAATCCTCTACTTTATTACCTGTACCAACGACAATCCCTTTGTTTGCAGCAGCTACTTGATAAAGAGTAGTCATTCTTAATCTTGCTCTAGAGTTTGCCATACCGTGCTCGTTATTAAATTTAGAT
>JAFJTK010000124.1 GCA_017880265.1 Candidatus Pelagibacter sp.
AGTTGATGCAATGGGTGGTGATAATTCACCTAACAAGACTATTGATGGAATAATTCTTAATCATAGTAAAAACAAAAATGTATTCTTTAAAATTTTTGGTGATGAAAAGATAATCAGAGATCTTATTGGCAATAAGATCAAAACTGATTTTTATGAAATAATCCATACCACAGATGTAGTAAAAAGTGCTGATAGTCCTCTTGAAGGCGCTAAAAGAGGAAAAAATACTAGCATGTGGCTTGCTATTGATAGTGTAAAAAACAAAGAGGCAGACATAGTAGTATCTGCTGGTAATACAGGTGCATTATTAGTTATCTCAAAACTAAACCTTAAAATGATTGAGAATATTGATAAACCAGCTCTATCTGCTCTATGGCCAAATAAAAAAGGAATGAGTGTTGTATTAGATTTGGGTGCAAATATTGAATGTAGCTCAAAAAATTTATTAGATTTTTCAATTATGGGAGCCGCACTTTATACTTCTTTATATAATGGAGAAAAACCAAATGTAGGTTTATTAAATATAGGATCTGAAGAACTTAAGGGAAATGAAACTATTAAAGAAACTTATCAAATTTTAAATGATAAGAAGTCTGAAAACTTTAATTTTTCTGGCTATATAGAAGGAAACCATTTAATGGATGGGGATGTTAATGTAATTGTTTCTGATGGTTTCACTGGTAACGTAGCTTTAAAAACTGCTGAAGGGACGGCAAACTTCATTACAAGTGAACTTAAAAAAGCTATGACTGGAACTATTATTGGAAAAATTTCATCACTATTAAATATTTCAAATTTGAATAAATTTAAAAAAAGGCTAGATCCAAGACTTTATAATGGTGCTATATTTCTTGGTCTTGATCATCCAGTAGTCAAAAGTCATGGAGGCACTGATTATATAGGATTTTCAAATTCTTTAGATGTTTGTCATAGAATTGTAAAAGGTAATTTGATAGAAAAGATCAAGCAAAATATTTAAATAAATGAGAATAAACTTAACTAAAAAAGACTTAGTTAATTTGGTTTATATGCAATTAGGTTTTTCTAAACAAATTTCTGAAAATCTTATTGAGGATTTTTTATCAACAATTGTCTCTAATATTAAACATGAAAAAAAATTAAAATTATCAAAATTTGGAACTTTTTCTATAAGACAAAAAAAATCAAGAATAGGAAGAAATCCCAAAACTAAAGAAACTAAAATGATTTCAAGTAGAGATGTGGTGTTATTTAAACCCTCAAAAGAATTTAAAGATTTTGTAAATTTAAAAGATAATGGATAAATCTGACAGTGCTTACAAAACAATAGGTGAAGTTGCTAAAATATTAAATTTAAAATCCAATAAGAAGGGTGAACTTCCAACACACATAATTAGATTTTGGGAAACTCAGTTTAAGCAAATTAAACCCAAAATTTTAAATTCCAATAGAAGATATTATGATGAAGACTGTATTAATCTTCTCAAAAAAGTTAAATTTCTCCTTAAAGAACAGGGCATGACTATTAATGGTGTGAAAAAGGTACTTAACGGAGATCAATCTTTAGAACTTGACGAAATGGCAAATAATTCTATAAAAGCTGATAATTTAAGAAATAAATTAGTTAAAATTTCTAAAATTGTTAAAAATTTAAAAGATTTAAAATAAAATGGCAAAAAAAACACACGTAAAAGTTAGACTAGTTCCAGAGTCAAAACCAGATAGTCCTTTCTTTTACTATGTTAAAAAACCAGCTGGTGGTGAAAAAGCAAAAGTTAAACTTTCAGCTAAAAAATATAATCCTTCTACAAGAAAACACGAAACATTTGTGGAAAAAAAACTTCCACCTCACAGTAAGTAATTATTTCTTTTTAAAATTACGTCTTTCGTAATCAATGTAAGACCAGATCATATTTTTCCATATACGATTAGTAATTTTCGGGTCTATTTTAAGTTTTTTGGATTTTCCTTTAATCTTATTTAAAATAAAACTAATTCTTTTTTGATCTACGATCTCTTTTTTAAATTCTTTTAACTTAAGAACTTCTTTAACTAGAGAGGTTCGATACTTAATTAAAGCTAGAAGTTTATTATCTAATTTATCTAGTTTTGTACGTATTCCGTTTAATTTTTTTTTATTTTTTGGCGACATTTAATTTATTGGATTTATCAACAATTATTATATTTATTCATATATGTACAGTCAGAATAGTCATTTAAATAATCAATTAAAAGTTTGGTTACTTACACTTATTGCACTCATAATTCTTATAATTTTAGTTGGAGGACTAACAAGATTAACTGACTCTGGATTATCTATAACAACTTGGGAATTATTTATTGGATTTATTCCACCACTTACAAATGATAAATGGATTGATTATTTTGAACTCTACAAAACTATTCCTGAATTTAGTGAACAAAATTTTAATATGACCCTTAATGAATTTAAGGTAATTTTTTGGTGGGAGTGGGGTCACCGTCAATTGGGTAGATTAATTGGTTTAACTGTATTGTTACCTCTTATATTTTTTACAATCAAATATGGTTTAAGAATTTTAAAAAACTATGGATTGATTTTTTTATTAGTTTGTTTTCAGGGTTTTATTGGTTGGTATATGGTATCTAGTGGCTTAATAGATAGGGTGGATGTTAGTCATTATAGACTTTCATTACATTTGGTAACCGCCTTTATAATTTTGTCTGTAATATTTTGGAAATTTCTTAAATTAACTAAAATTCAAGCACAATATATTTCAATTAATTTAAATTTAATAAAAGTTTTTCTTTTTTTATTATTTTTACAATTAATAATAGGTGCATTTGTATCAGGAATGGATGCCGGGAAAGTTTATAATACTTGGCCTTTAATGGGCTCATCCTATTTTCCTGACGATAGTCAATTTACTGAATTTTTAAATGTAAACGTTTTTGATAATCCATCTATAGTTCAATTTATTCACAGAAATTTAGCTTATTTGATTTTAGGTATTTATATCTACATTCTTTTTTACGTTATGAAAGACTGTAATGAAATATTCAGAAAACCAATGTTTATAATTGGAGTTAGTTTATTTCTACAGGTTATTTTAGGAGTATTAACACTTTTATCTGGAGTAAAGATTTTTTATGCATCCCTACACCAGATAAATTCTATTTTAATTATTTTATCAACTTTGTATTTTCTATATTTATCAAATTATAGAAAAATTAATTAATTTCGATTTGTTGACATATAAATTTAAAATTTAGCTTACAGCTTTTAGGTTACCTTTAGAAGATTTGTCCAAAGCTTGATCTAAGTCATCAATAATATCGTCAATATGTTCTAGACCGATACATAATCTAACATAACCAGGTGTTACACCCGCTGCAGCTAACTCATCTTCTGTTAATTGACTATGAGTAGTAGTTGCTGGATGAATTGCCAAACTTCTAGCATCACCAATATTTGCTACATGGTAAAACATTTTTAAAGATTCTATAAATTTTTTACCAGCTTCTATACCACCTGCTAATTCAATACCAACTAATGCACCATTTCCATTTTTAAGATATTTCTTCGCTCTACTAGAAATTTCTTCACTATGTTCAGTTGCATAAATCACTTTGGATATAGCTTTATGTTTTTTTAGATAATCAACAACTTTTGCTGCATTTTCACAATGTTGTTTCATTCTTAAAGCAACAGTTTCTAATCCTTGAATTACACCAAATGCGTTATCAGGTGATAAAGCTGATCCTAGATCTCTTAACAAAGTTACTCTAGCTCTTACAGCAAAAGAAACGTTAGCACCTGTTA
>JAFJTK010000077.1 GCA_017880265.1 Candidatus Pelagibacter sp.
ATCATTCCAAATTTTATCGTAAAGAGTAGTGGACATTGAAAAAAAAATTATTTTTTTTCTGAAGGGCTTTCTGATTTTGGTTCTTCTTTTGAAGCCTCTACTGCTGGAGCTTCTTCTTTAGGAGCATCTGCTGCTGGTGCTGCTTCTACTGCTGGAGCTTCTTCTTTGGGAGCCTCCGCTGCTGGTGCAACATTTTCTTCTGTAACAGTTTCAGGTTTTACATCAACATCAATCCCAATTTTCTTTCTAATTTTTTCTGCAATTCTCGCTGATTTACCAGTTCTATCTCTTAAGTAGTAAAGTTTAGCTCTTCTTACTTTACCTGATCTAATTACTTTAATTGAGTCAATTAACGTTCCATATAATGGGAAAGTTCTTTCAACACCTTCTCCAAAAGAAATTTTTCTAACTGTAAAAGAAGAATTTAAGTCTCTATTTTTTTTAGCAATACAAACACCCTCAAAGTATTGAATTCTTTCTTTTTTACCTTCTGTAATTCTGACACCAACTTTAACAACATCTCCTGGATAAAAATCTGGAATTTTTTTCTCTGAAAGTATTTGTTTAACGTTATGTTGGTTTATTTCTTCAATTGTTTTCATATCAGTATTTATCAAGTTAATTCTTCTTATATTTTTGCCATAAATCTGGTCTTCGGACGCGTGTTATAGCCTCAGATTGAGATAAACGCCAGTCTTTAATTTTACTGTGATCACCTGATAAAAGCACCTCTGGAACTGATTTTTCCTCCCAAATTTGAGGTTTTGTGTATTGTGGATACTCTAATAACCCATTTTCAAAACTCTCATCTACTCTAGAATTTTCATTACCTAAAACTCCAGGCAAAAGTCTAAGTATACTATCTATTACAACAAAGGCTGCTGTTTCACCTCCTGACAAAATATAGTCTCCAATACTTATTTCCTCTATATTTCGAGTAGTTAATACTCTTTCATCTACACCTTCGAAATGTCCACAAATGAAAGATACTGATTTTTCATTTGATAATTGTTTTGCGTAAGTTTGATCAAATTTTTTACCTTTAGGTGATAAATAAATTACTTTCTCACCTTCAATTATATTTTGATCTAAAGACTTTGCTAGGACATCTGCTTTTAAAAGCATTCCAGAGCCACCTCCATAAGGAGTATCGTCAACTGTTTTATGTTTATCTTCAGCTGCATCTCTAATGTTTACAATATTTAAGTTCCATAATTTTTTAGATAAAGCTTTTCCATATAGGCCTTTTGATAAAGGCCCAGGAAAAACTTCTGGATAAAGTGTAAACACTTGTGCTTGCCACATAAATAATCGCTAAATTATTTTTGTTCCTCTTTAGGAGCCTCTGCTGCTGGAGCTTCTTCTTTAGGAGCCTCTGCTGCTGGAGCTTCTTCTTTAGGAGCCTCTGCTGCTGGTGCCGCTTCTGCTGCTGGAGCTTCTTCTTTAGGAGCCTCTGCTGCTGGTGCCGCTTCTGCTGCTGGAGCTTCTTCTTTAGGAGCCTCTGCTGCTGGTGCCGCTTCTGCTGCTGGAGCTTTAGGAGCTGCTGGAGCTTCTTCACCTTCTTTTTTTCTCTCTTTTTTTGGAACAGCCTTTTTAGGATTATTACCATTTGCAGGCATTGGTATTAATTCATTTTCACCTAAAATTCTTGCAACTCTAGTAGTTGGTTGCGCACCTTGACCTAACCAATATTTAATTCTTTCAGCTTCAAGACCAACTCTCTCTTTTTTATCTTTAGGAAGAAGAGGATTAAAAAATCCAACTTTTTCAATAAATCTTCCATCTCTTGCAAATCGACTATCTGCTACAACAACTTTGTAAACAGGTCTTTTCTTTGTTCCACCTCTTGATAATCTTAGTTTTAACATTCTTTCTCCTTTTATTATTTTAATTGATTAAATAGCTCTGGCGGTATTCCTTTATCAGACATACCTTTCAGATTTCCTTTTGACATCTTTTTCATCATTTCAGACATCATTTTAAATTGCTTTAGCAATTTATTGATAGTGGCTGGATCTGTGCCAGAGCCATTAGCAATTCTTTTTTTTCTAGAACCATCAATAAGTTTTGGGTTCTCTCTTTCTTTTTTAGTCATCGACAAAATAATAGCTTCATTTTTGGTAATAATACTTTCATCAATTCCTGCGGAATCCATTTGTGATTTCATTTTTGAAACACCTGGCATAAAAGACATTATTCCTTCGATACCACCCATTTTTTTCATTTGTCTCAACTGAGTTAAATAATCTTGCATAGAAAATTGTCCCTTTTTTAAATTTTCTTCTGCTTTTTTTATATTCTCTTCACCTAAATCTTGTGCAGCTTTTTCTACAAGAGATACAATATCTCCCATTCCAAGAATTCTGTTTGCTATTCTGTCTGGATGAAACACTTCAAGATTGTCAATTTTTTCACCAATTCCTAAAAATTTAATAGGTACATCAGAAACATACTTCATACTAACAGCCGCACCACCTCTTGCATCACCGTCTGCTCTAGTTAAAATTATTCCTGATAGATTAACCGTATTTTTAAACTCTTTTGCCACAGATGCCGCAACTTGTCCTGTTAACGAGTCTGCAACTAAAAATGTCTCCGTAGGATTTATCACACTTTCAATTTGTTTAACTTCACTCATCATTTGTAAATCGATTTGAGTTCTTCCAGCAGTATCAAATAATATAATTTCTGCTCCATTTAGATTAGCTGCACTAATAGCTCTTTGACAAATATCAGTTGGTTGTTGGCCTTCAATAATGGGTAGTGTTAAGATATTATTTTGCTCTCCAAGAGATCTAAGTTGCTCTTGAGCTGCTGGTCTATAAATATCAAGACTAACCATCATCACTTTTTTTTTCTTATTGGTCTCTAAATATTTAGCTAATTTTGCAGTAGTAGTTGTTTTTCCTGAACCTTGTAATCCAACCAACATCATTGGAACTGGCGGTACAGCATTAAGGTTTATTTCATTATTTGATCCACCTAATAAATTAACTAATTCATCATAGACAATTTTTACAACCATATCCCCAGGAGAGGTTGATCTGATAATTTCTTGACCTAAAACTTTGGGTTTTACATTTTCAATAAAATCTTTAGCTACATCTAAGGTAACATCTGCCTCTAAAAGAGCCTGTCTAATACCTCTTAATCCTTCATCAACTTGAGCTTCATCAAGTGAAGGAGCTTTTTTTAAAGAAGAAAAGATTTCTTCGAATTTATTTGTTAAATTTTCAAACATATTTATTACGCACAGCAGTAATCGCACTAGTGGGCGAAGCCTCGCTGACTAGTGTCGATCTCTTTGTTTCCAAAGACACCGCAAAGTTAATGTTTTTGCGGAAACGGCAACAACCTATAATAGAGGTTCAAAAAGTCAATAAATAAGTTAAATATCTATATATGGATATTAAAGCTTTTAAAATGGATGGTTTAGGCAATGATTTTGTAATTATTGATCAACGATATCAAAATTATAATCTAACCAAAGATCAGATTATAAAAATATGTGATCGAAAATTTATTGGATGTGATCAATTAATATTTATTAAAAAAAGTGATGAGAAAGATGCTGGATTAGAATTCTATAATTCAGATGGAAGTGTTTCTGGTGCATGTGGAAATGGCACTAGATGTGTAGCTGATCTTTTATCAAAAGAAAAAAATGATAAAGAAATTATACTTTGGACCTCTTCAGGGGCACTAAAATCTCAAATTTTAGGTGATAATTTAGTAGAAACTGAAATTGGAGTTCCAAAAACTAACTGGAATGAAATTCCATTAAATCAAAATTTAGATACCAAAAACTTAAATATCAAAATTATTAACAAAAATAATATTGAGCATTTAGGTGGTACATCTGTCAATGTAGGAAATCCACATGTTGTTTTTTTTGTAGATAATATTGAAGACTATGATTTAAAAAAAATTGGACCAGAGATAGAAAATCATAAATATTTTCCAGAGAAATGTAATGTTACCCTTGCAAAAGTTATTAATAAAAAACTAATTAAAGTTAAAGTTTGGGAACGAGGAGCTGGTCTTACAAAAGCATGTGGAACTGCTGCATGTGCTACTGCTGTAGCGGCAAATATTAATGAACTAACTGATAAGACAACTGATATTGAGTTCGCACTTGGTAGATTATCAATATCAATTGATGAGAATAATAGTATTCATATGAAAGGACCTGTCTCAGATATTAAGAATATTGAGATTAATATTTAATGGGAATTTTTGATAAGTTTAAATCTGGTTTTAAGAAAAGTGCATCTGCTTTTACATCTGGTTTAAGAGACATAGTTGTAAAAAAAGAAATAGATGACAAAACATTAGATAGAATTGAAGAGTATTTAATTCAGTCTGATGTTGGGGTTGTTGCTGCTTCAGAAATAAAGGAAATAATCTCAGATAGTAAAATTGATCCAAAAAAAGACATTGCTGAGGAAATAAGCACTATCTTAAAAGAGTATATTATTTCTTTAATGAAACCTCTTGAAAATAATTCTTTTTTTCAAAAAAAAGAAAAAATTAACGCAACATTAGTATCCGGTGTTAATGGGGTTGGGAAAACAACAACCATTGGAAAAATTAGTAAAATTTTAAAGGCTAATGGAAATAAAGTTATGCTTGCTGCATCAGATACTTTTAGAGCTGCAGCTATTGAGCAATTAGAAAACTGGGCAAATAAAGTAGAGGTAGATATAACCAAATCTTCACAAGGTGCAGATCCAGCCTCCGTTGCATACAAAGCAATCGAAGAAGCAATTGCAAATAACTTCAATCAAGTTTTAATTGATACTGCTGGAAGATTACAAAATAAAAAAAATTTGATGGAGGAGTATAAAAAAATTGCAAATGTAACAAAAAAAATAGACCCTGAGGCTCCTCATGATGTGATTTTAATTTTAGATGCTACTTCAGGTCAAAATGTAATTAATCAAGTTGAAGAATTTAATAAAATTATTCCAATAACAGGTTTAATAATGACAAAGTTAGATGGTACAGCAAAGGGAGGGATTCTTTTGGCTGTTGCAAAAAAATATAAGCTTCCAATTATTGCTCTAGGCTTAGGAGAAAAAGAGGATGATCTTCAAATTTTTGAAGCAGAAAAATTTGCTGATGCTTTTACGCAAATTAATTGATTAAAGTGCTTGATATTAAAGGTTTGTAGAAGCTGCACTTATAATTTTCCTTAAAATTATCATGTCCACAATTTTTAGCTATAGATGAAATAATAAAGTCAAATTTTCCATTATTTGGATAAAGTTCTAATTTTTTTTCACTAATATCAAATTTAAAATTGGCATTTAAACTTTTAACAGCACTTATCATTACTAATGTTTTGTTATCTTTTAAAAGATAATAAGCAAAATCATCTGGAAAAACTGGAAAGTCATATTCTTCAAGAAAATATTTTGCTCTTTTAGGAAACCACTCATAAGAAATCAATGGATATGAAATTTTTTTTTCATAATCATATAGATAAAGATCTTTAGGGAAGTCATTTATGTAATTACTATTTTCCCCTCTTGCTAATATTGCCTTCTCCCTAGTTTTAAAATATAGAGCAAAATTTTCATTATGTGAGTTCATCTGATCTATATGAAATAAATCACCAATCAGAGATTTATTTTCTTCTGCTAAACCAAAATTTTTAAAAGATAGAAAAATAATAAATATTAATAATGTTTTTCTCACTTAATAAACTTAAAAAAAGAATTTGTACTATGTTTGTTTAGAATGTGGCTTAATTTAAACTTTTTATAAAAGCTTTTAACGCAAACAAAAGATTTTCATCATATTCCATCATGTGATCGTCAAATTTTGTAAAATGAGAATATTTTGGCTGATTGGCAATTTCATAAATTTTTTTACCCATCCAAAAAGGAACTATTTGATCAACTTCACCATGCATAATTAGAACTGGTATATTTATATTTTTGATTTTGTTTTGATTGTCATACTTATCTTTTAATAAAAGAGACACTGGAATATATGGATAAAAATTCTTTGCAGCTTCGACCATCGATGTAAAAGGTGTCTCTAGTATTAAACCAGCATAATCCTTATTTTGAGCTATCTCAGTTGCAACTCCAGTTCCAAGTGACTCACCATAGAGTATTATGTCTTTTTCTGTTAAACCTAATTTTTTAAGCCATAAAATTGTGCTATTTGCATCTATATAAAGTCCTTCTTCAGAAGGCTTTCCTTTGTTTCCACTAAAACCTCGCCAAGCTATTATTAAAAAATTAACATCCATATCTTTAAAGTGGTTCAATTTATGAATTCTATTTTCAAGTGTCCCAGCATTACCGTGAAAATAAACAATTGTTTTGAATTTTTTGAGATCTTTTTTATGAAACCAACCTAATAGGTTTATGTTATCTGAGGTTATAATCTTAACTTTTTCTACTTCAACTTCCATTCTGTCTCCAGAATAGTTATTTTCTAAAGGATGATACATTAAACTTCTTTGAAAAATAAAAAGTAAAATTAAGACCGAAACATAAATAGCAATTATTCCAATAATAAATTCCAAATATAAATTCCTACGTTTTAGTTTCATAATTTTTTTTAGCTAAATAAACACCAAAGAATACTAAAACAGTACCTAAATAATGAAAGGTCTCAAGCTTTTCATCAAAAAATATAAATCCATAGATGGCAGCATAAATTGTAAAAACATAAAGTGTAAAACCAGTTAGAGAAGCTCCCAAACTTTTTTGAGCCTGAGTATAAAGAGTAAATGCAATTATCCCTGGAGATATTGCAGCAAATAAAACCCATAAAAAAAATTGTGAATTAAATACAGTTCTTTGAACAACTACTTCTTCGATTATATAAAACGGTAATAAGCTTATTGCTCCAAAAAATGCAACTAGAGTAAATCTTTGAAAAATAGGCAATTGAGACTTCCAATAAAAAAGATAAATGGAATAAAGAGCCCAACCAATTGCTGCTGCTAACATCCACAAGTCACCTATTGTAAAATTTAGATTTAATAAAAGATTTAAATCACCTTTAATGATAATTGCAAAAACTCCAATTAAGCAAGAAACTAGGCCAATAATTTTGGTAAGGTTAATTTTTTCATTAAAAAATATTGCTGAAATCATAATTATAAAAATAGGTGATGAGGTATAGATAATACCCATATTAGTAACTGTTGTTGTTTCTCCTGCTAAAAAAGGAAATGCTCCACAAACACCACACCCCATTGCACCTAGAAAGAAAAGTTTCTTAAATTCTTTTTTTATTATTTTTGAATTATTAATTAATAATGAATAAGTAAAAGGTAAAAGCAATAGAACAACTACAGTCCATCTCCAGAATGCTAGTGAAATTGGAGGCACATATTCAACACCACCTCTTGCAACTATTAAATTAGATGCCATAAAAATAGGCTGAATAAATAAAAGTGAAAAAGCTAAAAAATTATTTTTTTTGTTAGACAATTTTTACTATTTTAAACTATTTTCTATCAAAGAAAGCTTCATAAACCATCATGAAGATTGCAATAGCCATTAAAATATATACTGGCAATACATCAAAAAAACCTATCATTGTAGATCGAGTTAGCGTTGTTGCTAACCCAATTAAGAATGATGCTGCAAGTATTGAGCCTAGTAATGTTGTAAATTTTTGCATTTATTTATTACATTCCTTTTCTAACCAATTAGCAACACCTAAAAATCTTTGATCATCATATCGGGCTCCTACAAGCTGTACTCCTAACGGCATATTGTTTTCACCTTGTAATAATGGCAATGAAATACAAGGGGTACCAAGATATGACCAAACTTTATTAAATTCTGCTGTTCCAGTGCTTTTCAAGCCTTTAGGAGCAACACCTGGACTAGACGGTGTTAAAACACCATGATAATCCTCAAACACTTCCTGATATGAGTCGTAACTTCTTTTCATAAAATCTATGGCTTCAGCATATTCTTTTGCTGAATGCTTATTACCTTTTGCAATTGCATCTTGCATATATTTAGATAATTTTTTTTTATATTTCTTGTAATAGAGACTAAAATTATTTGCTAAATCAGTTTCATGGATGATCTGATGATATTTATGAATATCTTTAAAGTATGAAGGTGTATCAAAAACTTCAATATTCTTTTTGAAAGATTTTATAAAATATTCAAACGCTTGTTTCGATTTTTTATCAATTAATTTCCAATGTTCTGTTTTGTAAAATATAAATTTTGGTTCAAACAAAGGTCCTTTTTTTGTTTCATTCAACATATCATCACTAGAATAATAAATGGTTGCTTTGTCATGATTATCTTTTTTAATCAGAACTTTTGCAAGTAAGGCAACATCCTCGACTGATCTACCAAATACTCCGATGTGATCTAATTTCTCTGATGTTTTTAAAACTCCATTTCTTGAAATTAATCCATATGATGGCTTGTAGCCTACCACTCCACAATAAGATGCAGGTCTAATAACTGATCCTCCAGTTTGTGAACCAATTGATAATGGAGCCATAAATGATGCAACTGATGCAGCTGATCCACTTGAGGAACCACCAGGAGTTCTTGAATGATCATGAGGGTTTGTAGTTTTTGAAGGACCAAGATAAGCAAGTTCAGAAGTTGCTGTTTTGCCCATAACAATTGCTCCCGCAGATAGAAGTAGGTCAACTATTTCGGCATTTTGAGAATAGGATTTACCTTTTCTAATTGGTGTTCCACATTCAGTTGGCATATCAACTGTCCCGATAATATCTTTTAAAGCAATAGGTATACCGTGTAATGGACCTGTTGGCTTACCTGATCTTCTATGTTGATCGGCTTCCTCAGCTTTTTCAAGTAAAAGCTTTTTATCGAAATGAGCCCATGCTTTTACATCTTTTTCAAATTTATTTATTCTTTCAATATATTTCTGACAAACTTCTACTGAAGTTAGTTGAGCATCTTTTATTTTGGAGACAATCTCTTCAACCTTAAGCGAAAATATATCTGTCATTTTTATATCTAGTCTGCAAATAATGTTTCAGGTAACCACAATGCAATTCCAGGAAACATATACATTAAGAACATCGCAAAAATTACAATGCCTAAAAATGGCATTATACCCCTAAAAATTTCCATCAACTCAACATTACTTTTTTGAACACCCTTTAAGTAATAAGCCGACATAGCCATCGGTGGAGTTAAAAATGATGTTTGTAAATTAAGCGCTATTAACATTGCAAAGAAATATGGATTAACACCAAATACTTCTAATAAAGGTAAAAATATTGGTACAAAAATAATCAAAATTTCAGTCCATTCTAATGGCCAACCTAAAAGAAAAATGATGATTTGAGTAATTATTAAAAATTGCCAAGTTGAAATATTAATTGAAGTAAAGAAATGCTCAAAAACCTCGTGACCACCTAAATAAGAAAAAACTGATGAAAAAGTCCAAGATCCAATAAACAACCACATGATCATCGCAGTAGTTTTTGCGGTTAAAAATACTGACTCTTTAAAGTTTTGCCATTTAAGGGTTTTATAAAACCATGACAATAAAATTGCTCCAAATGCTCCTGCTGCTGCTGCTTCTGCAGGTGTAGCAATTCCTGCTAAAATAGTTCCAAGCACCAACATTATTAATCCAAATAATGGTACAAAAGAAACTAACACCTCTTTTAAAATCTCTGCTCTTGGCGGAATATCTTCTGCTGGCGGCTTAGGTGCAATAGAAGGGTTTAGCCAAGCTCTTGTAACTGCATAAGCAATATAAAGGCCAGCTAACATTAAGCCTGGAAATATTGCTGCAGCGAATAATCTTAGTGGTGATAATTGTGCAATTACTGAGTAAACAATAAGCATAATACTTGGTGGAATTAAAATTCCCAAACATCCACCTGCACAAATAATTCCTGATGCAAATTTTTTATCATATCCAGCTTTAACCATTGCTGGCCAAGCAAGCAATCCCATCAAAGTAACTACTGCTCCGATAATTCCTGTTGCAGTAGAAAATAATGTACATGTAATTAAAGCAGCTACTGCCATTGAAGCAGGAAGCCTGTGTGCAGCTAATCTTATTGCAAAAAATAATTTTGCAACAATTCCTGCTCTTTCAACAAGATAACCCATAAATAAAAATAATGGCACTGCAGTAAGAACGTTGTTGTCCATCACTGTATAGGTGTTTTGAACAAATAATTGAAATATTCTATTGTCAAATATATGCTCCATCATGGTAGCATCGTAATAAGCGTAATAGCCAAAACCAATTCCCATTGCCATTAACGTAAAAGCAATTGGAAATCCTAGAAGCACTGCAAACAAAAATATACCCATCATAAAGATTGCTATTTCTGGATTTGTCAGACTAAATAACATTTTTTTTATCCTCTTCTTGCGCTGCTCTCATAAGTACTTGCTCAGTTTCTTCTGCAACAACTAGTCTCGCTGGCCATTGACCTGTTTGAATACAAATAATTGATCTAAATACCTCACTAATACCTTGAATAATTAATAAGACACCTGCAGCTGGAATCATTGATTTGACCATATAAATTTGAATTTGTGCAGGACTACTCCAGCTTGTTTCTTTTATTTTCCACGCAAGAGCTGCATACTCGTATCCATAAAAAGCTAGAGCAACAACACCGGGAAAGAAAAATATAAAATAAAGAACTAAATCTATCCATGCCTGAGTTCTTTGGCTAAACAATCTATAAATAACATCACCTCTCACATGAGATTCCGTTGCAAGACAATATGCGCCTGACATCATAAGTATGGCACCATACATTTGCATGCTAAAATCAAAATTCCATAAAGTAGGTGCATTAAAAACATATGCCATTACTACTTCATATACTGTTCCACCCATTAAAATTACAATACACCATGAAAAAGCTTTACCCATTGAAGTGCTTAAAGTATCAGCAAATTTTATGAAATATCTCATAGTACTTTAAATAGAATACCCTAATTTTTTTGAAATTTGTAATAAAAAAGGGGGTTTTTCAACCCCCTCTTTTTTAATTTGTTAAAAGTTAATTAAATTTTAACTTTATCAATTGGACCAAACTCATTTTCATAAGCTAATTTGTAGTTCGGTTGATTCATCAACAGATACTTCATAGTTCTCTTAGCGTATGCTTTTTGCGAGTCTACTACTTTCTTAAAGAAAGCATCTTTTCCAGAGAACTCAGCAATGATTTTATCCCAACCTTTTAACTGTTCTGCTAGGATAGCATCAGATGTTTGGTATACATTCACTTTGTGCTCATTCATCAGCTTAGCTAAATCTTGTGAATATCTAACTAGTGCTTTGAAGTAGTTATCTGAGTTTGCGGCATAAGCAGCATTTTTCAAGATAGCTTGATGAGCAGGTGAAAGGCTATTCAGTCTCTTAGTGTTCATAGGAATTTCGAACATTTCCTGAGATTGGTGGAAACTTCCTAAGTGATAGTGTTTAGAGACATCTTGCATTCCAAACTGTGAGTCTGATGTTGGGTTGTTAAACTCAGCAGCATCAATCAAACCAGTTTTCATAGCTGGTTGGATTTCACCACCTGGTAATTGTCTTACGACCATTCCCATAGCAGTTAAAACGTTAGTCGCAAGACCAACTGTTCTATACTTCATACCTTTAACATCAGATACTTTAGTTACATTCTTTTTAAACCAACCAAATGGTTGAGCTGGCATAGGCATATGGAAGAAACCTGTGTAGTTAAATCCTACACTTTTAACTGCTTCTTCGTATAATGCTCTTCCTCCACCATACTCCATCCATCCCATAACTTCTTGAGATGACATTCCGTATGAAGGACCAGTTCCAAAAAGTGAAGCTGCAGCATTTTTTCCATACCAATATGCAGTCACCCAGTGACCCATATCAACTACGCCTGAACTTACTGCTTGTCCAATTTCTGAAGTTTTTACGATTGCTCCAACAGGCTGAAGATCAATCTTTAATGATCCACCTGACATTTCTTCTACCATTTTACAGTAGTCTCCTGCCATTTCGAAAAAGATGTTAGCGCCTGAAGGCCAAGCAGCTTGCATCTTTAAAACAGTAGCATGAGAACCTGCTGTTGCAATATTTGGCATTGCTACAGTAGCTGCAGCTGCAGCTCCTGCTGTTGCAGCAGTCTTAAAGAACTTACGTCTTGAAGAAGCTATGTTCTTCAATGATTTTTTTTCTTTAACCA
Source organism: Candidatus Pelagibacter sp. (assembly GCA_017880265.1). The sequence goes on from JAFJTK010000077.1 coordinate 12,176, forward strand.
TTATTTCTCTCCTTGATTATTAAGTTAATTAACTTTTTTAAGTTAATCACAAACATTGTCGTTAGTCTAAAGAAATAGATGTAAAAAATGAGATACTTTTTCATCTCAAGGTATAAATTTTTACAACCTGAAAGAGAAAAGTTTTATTTATCTTTTAAAAACTAAGCTGGCCCAAAAACTTAACCAATCCGATTTATGCTTTATTTTATCCATATAATCAGCCTTTCTAAGGTCTACTGCACTCAAAAGATAAATTCTATTATCAAAAAGTCTTAATTTTCCTATCCCATTTGGGTTCGTTTTGACAATTTCTTTGAAAACATTTTCATCATCCTTGCTAAAAACAGTTACGTCCCAATTTCCAAATGGCTTTGTTTTTTTATAAAGCTGAAATTCAAAATAAAAATTATTTTGATCATAAGGCGAATTTAAAGCAATAAATTCAAAATCCAATTTTGGTTCTTGAATAAAAAAATCATTACTTCCATCTGATAAGAGTATTTTTGCAAACCTTTTATAACTTTCAGTTGGAATTTTGTTTTTTTTAATTGAGCTTTTAAAGCTTATTAAATTTTGTTCATTTAAAAATTCAATAAATTTTTCAACCGACTCATATTTTAATTTCTCTGAATTTGTTTCATAATTCAATATATGAAATCCTTTATCTAAAACTAATATTTGAATAGCTGGAAAATTTCCATTCCGTTGATTTAAAATTATTTTTTTGTTTTTATTTTCAAGGTATAATTTTTTTTTAAGAGGTTCATAATATCCAAAAGGAGTTCCCTTAAAACCTTGACCAATTTTAATATCTACCTCTAAAGTATCTTGATTATTAAAATTAAAATTTTTAGCTTCTAACCAAAGTTCATGTGCTTGTAAATTAATGCTGAAAAAATTAATTAGGAAAAAAATTAACAAAAACCGATAAATCTGATTAAATGGTCTAATGTTTTTAAAAATATTAGTAATTTTTTTATTTTTCATTAGTCCATCTTATTCTCATGAACTACGTCCAGCAATTGCAAATTTAAATGTTTATGAAAAAGATAATGTATTAAATGCTAATTTATCTATTAGGTTAAATCTTGAATCAATAATTGCTGAAATCGATTTTGATCACTCGAATACAGAATTTTCGGAAAAATCCAATGAATATAAAAAATTAAGAAATATGAATTCAGACGAATTACTTAAAGAGCATAATTTTAAAATAAAAGAACTGGTGAATAATATTCACTTACTATCATCAAATCATGATTATAATTTATCTTTAAAAAATATAAACATACCTGAAGTTGGGAATTTAGATATTATTAGAGACACCATTATCAATTTTGATATTAAAAATTTGAAAAATGAAGAGCATATATTCTATTGGGGTGAAAACTATGGACCAATAATACTAAGGGTTAATTCAGTTGAGAATGAAGATCTTTATTCTAAGTTAATAGAAAGTGGCAAGCAATCAGACTCGTTTAGTCTTTTAACTAAAACAAATTTAAAAGTTTCAGAAAATATTAAAACTTATATTGATTTAGGTTTTAAACATATAATACCAAAAGGATTGGATCATATCTTATTTGTATTAGCTCTTTTTTTATTATCGTCGAAACTAAGACCATTAATTTTGCAAGTTTCAATTTTTACTTTATCACATACGATAACTTTATTTCTTGGCGTTTTTGATATAATTAACATTTCACCTCAAATCGTTGAGCCTTTAATAGCATTATCAATTTGTTTTGTAGCTATTGAGAACCTTTTTACAGAAAAGTTGATGAAATTAAGACCTTATATAATCTTTTTCTTTGGACTGCTACATGGCCTAGGTTTTGCTGGTATTTTAAATGATATTGGAGTTTCAGAAGGTGCATTTATTATAAGCCTTATTTCATTTAATTTGGGAGTTGAACTTGGACAAATTGGGGTAATCATATTGTCTTACCTTTTTATTGCTTTAATTTTTCAAAAAAAGAAATGGTATCGAAATCGTGTCACCAAACCTCTATCAATGATCATTGCTTTAATAGGTTTTTACTGGTTCATACAAAGATTAATTTAAATTAATCTTTCATTTTCATAAATGCAGCATTTATCATGGGGAATATGAAGTTCAACTTTTTCAGAACTAACTTCAATCTCTCTTTTAATTTTTGATTTAATTACAAGTTCTCCTATTTTTGCTGTTAGTAATTTGTAATTTCCTAAATCTTCAACTTTTTCCACAGTGGCAGTTATTAAGTTTTCTTTTTGATCTTTAGCAATTTCTATAAATTCAGACCTAATACCTAATTTTAATTTTTTTTGTTTTATTGTAGATAGATCAGTGCTTATTTTTATTACAGTATCATTTATTTTAACTTCATTATTTGAATTAACCTCTGTTTCGAATAAATTCATAGCTGGAGAACCTATAAAATAACCAACAAAAGTAGTGTTAGGTCTTTCAAAAAGTTCTTTTGGGGTTCCTGCTTGAACAACCTCACCTTCACTCATAACAATTATATTATCAGCAAAAGTCATTGCTTCGTTTTGATCGTGAGTTAC
>JAFJTK010000195.1 GCA_017880265.1 Candidatus Pelagibacter sp.
CTTTTTTAAAATGTTCTTGTTTAAAATGAGTGTTACATTCCCATTCCACCCATGCCACCCATTCCACCAGGCATACCACCAGGCATTCCACCTGCAGCATCTTTTTCTTCTGGTTTGTCAGCGATCATAGCTTCTGTAGTTACAAGTAATCCAGAAATAGAAGCAGCATCTTGTAAAGCTGTTCTTACAACTTTAACAGGATCTATGATACCTTTTGCAAACATATCAACATACTCTTCATTTTGCGCATCATATCCTTGGCTCTTTTTATTTTGTTCTAGAAGTTTTCCAACTACAACTGAACCATCAACTCCAGCATTTAAAGTTATTTGTCTAACAGGAGCTTGTAAAGCTTTAGCTACTAATGCAACTCCAGCTTTCTGATCATCTCCTTTAACCTTAAGTGTGTCTAGGCTTTGTGATGCATATAAAAGAGCGCAACCACCACCAACTACTATTCCTTCTTCAACAGCAGCTCGAGTTGCATTCAAAGCATCTTCAACTCTATCTTTTCTTTCTTTAACTTCAACTTCAGTTGCTCCACCAACTTTGATAACTGCAACACCACCTGCTAATTTAGCAAGTCTTTCTTGAAGTTTTTCTCTATCATAGTCAGATGTAGTTTCTTCAACTTGTTTTTTAATTGAATCACATCTTGCTGCGATATCTGATTTTTTACCACTACCACTAACAATTGTGCTGTTATCTTTATCAACTTTAATCTTTTTACAAGATCCAAGGTCTTCAAGTTTAACATTTTCAAGTTTAATTCCAAGATCTTGAGAAATTACTTGGCCACCAGTTAATATAGCAATATCTTCAAGCATAGCTTTTCTTCTATCACCAAATCCTGGAGCTTTTACAGCAACAACTTTTAGACCACCTCTTAGTTTGTTTACAACTAAAGTAGCTAATGCTTCTCCCTCAACATCTTCAGAGATTATCATTAAAGGTCTACCAGATTGTACAACAGCTTCCAATAAAGGAACCATTGGTTGTAGGTTAGTTAATTTGCTTTCATGTAATAAGATATAAGGATTGTCTAACTCAGTTGTCATTTTATCACTGTTCGTAATAAAGTATGGAGATAGATAACCTCTATCAAACTGCATACCTTCAACAACATCAAGTTCAGTATCAATTCCTTTTGCTTCTTCAACAGTAATAACACCTTCGTTACCAACTTTTTGCATCGCTTTTGCAATCATTGTTCCGATTTCTTTATCACCATTTGCAGATATTGTTCCTACTTGAGCAATTTCATCACTATCTTTAACTTTTTTTGCAGAAGAGATTAAGTTTTGTTTAACATGCTCAACAGCTGCATCAATTCCTCTTTTGACATCCATTGGATTCATGCCAGCAGTTACATACTTAACACCTTCTTTTACAATTGCTTGAGCTAAAATAGTTGCAGTTGTTGTTCCATCACCAGCTTCTTCATTAGTTTTGCTAGCAACTTCCTTAACCATCTGAGCACCCATGTTCTCAAATTTATCTTCAAGGTCAATTTCTTTAGCAACTGAAACACCATCTTTTGTTATTCTTGGTGCACCATAAGATTTATCCATTACAACATTTCTGCCTTTTGGACCTAAAGTAACTTTAACGGTATCAGCTAAAATATTGACACCTCTCATCATTGCCGCTCTTGCTTCAGCGTCAAATTTAATTATTTTTGCCATTTTACTTTCTCCTTTAAATTAAATTATTTACCTGAAATACCCATAATGTCTGACTCTTTCATTATGCTGTATTCTTTACCATCAATTTTGACTTCAGTTCCTGACCATTTGCCAAATAAAACTTTGTCACCAACTTTAACATCCATTGGAATTAATTTTCCATCTTCTGTTTTAGCTCCACCACCAACAGCAACTACTTTACCTTCTTGAGGTTTTTCTTGTGCTGTATCTGGTATGATTATTCCACCAGCAGTTTTTTCGCTGCTATCTAGAACTTCGATTAATACTCTGTCATGTAACGGTTTAAACTTCATAAATTCTCCTTATTAAATATGAGCCTCATATAGATACTGACCTAGCTTTTTCAAGTTAATATGGAAAATAAGTTATGAAAAATCCTAGGAAATTAAGGATTTTATGGTTTATATCTTAAATTATGACTAAAAATTTAGATTCTGAAGGTTTGCAGTCCATAGCTGAAAATTATGATCTTTTTTATATAGATCTATGGGGAGTAATGCACAATGGCATAGAACTTCATGAAGGTGCAATTTACACTCTAAAAAAATTATTAGAGATCAATAAAAATTTTGTTTTATTAACAAACGCACCAAGACCCATTCAGCCAGTTCAAGAATTTTTAGAAAAAATGGGTATGGAGGAAAAGTATAGAAACAAGGTTTTCACTTCAGGTGAAGCAGCTCTCAATTATCTTAAAAAGTTTTATCCTTTAAAAAAATTTTATCATATTGGTCCACCGAGAGATTTTGATTTATTTAATGACTTTAAAGACAATAAATCTAAAGATATTAATGAAAGCCAATATCTTTTATGTAGTGGTTTATTCGATGAATATGATCAGGATTTAAATTATTATAAAGATTTATTAGAAAATCATATTAATAAAAAAATGATTTGTACAAATCCAGATTTAATAGTTGATAAAGGCAGTGAAAGAGAGTTGTGTGCTGGATCAGTTGCTATGGTATTTGAAAAAATGGGTGGAGAGGTAGTGTATTTTGGTAAGCCCTATCCAGAAGTTTATAATCAATCAATAGACAATAATAATAAAAAAATTTTATCAATTGGAGACAACCTTAATACAGATATCAAGGGTGCAAATCTTTTAAATTATGACTCTTTATTAATTTCAAATGGAGTGCATAAAAATGAAATAAAAGATAATGGAATAGAAAAAGTATCAAAACAATATGAGTCAATTGTAAACTACATGCAGTCAGATTTAAAATGGTAAAATTATATAAAAATTTCAATATTAGTAAAAATCATAAAGGATCAATAATTTTAATTGGAAATTTTGATGGAGTACATTTGGGACATCAAAAATTATTTAAGTTAGCAAAATCATATAAAAAAAAATATAATTTAAAAATTGGTGTGATTAATTTTGACCCAATGCCAAAAATGTTTTTTAACAAATCCTTAAAAAATTTTAGATTATCTAGTATTGATCAAAAAGTGAATTTAATAAATAATCTTGAAGTTGACTTTATTGTAACAAAAAAATTTGACAAAACATTTTCAAAGACAAAATCAATCAATTTTATAAAAAATATTTTAGCAAATAGATTAAAAGCAAAATTTATATTTGTTAGTAATAATTTTAGATTTGGAAATAAAAGAGAAGGAGATGTAAAATTTCTAATTCAAAATGAACAAAAGTATAATTATCAAGTTATTAAACCAAAACCACTTTTGATTAATAAAAAAATTGTTTCATCTTCTTTAATTAGAAATTATTTAGAAAATGGTTATCTAGAAAGAGCTAATAAATTATTAGATAGAAAATGGTCTATTGAAGGAATGGTTCAAAAGGGTAGACAAGTTGGAAAAAAAATTGGTTTTCCAACATGTAACATAGATATCAAAGATTATGTCTTGGCTAAACCGGGCGTATACGCGGTAAGAGTTTTA